>JAPZAV010000001.1 GCA_027460465.1 Candidatus Methanoperedens sp.
CAGCTGGCTGGTCTAAGACGTTCAATTGGAAGATAAAGCCCAATGGCGCCTGGACTAATGGCAATGCTCCAATTAATGTTTTAATTACATTTTATGATATTAAGAGCAAAGAAAGTAAAAAAATTGAATTCACCATAGCCAACCCTTACATTCTTGACGAGCAATACTCTGGCTCCATCCCCACACTAGTCCAGACCTCAGGCATCACACCCGGCGCCGCTGCGCCAATGAAGGCGCCGTTTGTCCCAGTGATCGCAGCGCTTGCGGTAATGTTGGCGATATGGTGGTGGAGGCGCGGGTAAATCCGGGTGTTGCCTGTAATGCCACCACTGGATCATAACAGTGAATTCATGGAAGATAGATGTTGAGGGTGAGTTCGTGAAGTTTGTGGTTTATGACGCTGATAATGAGGTTCATCCGAATGCTATTTTCGGGCATGATGCACAGGTGTATGTGAGAAGAGAGGAGAGCATTTTAGATTCATTAAATAACTATAGAAGAATCGGAGATAATCTGCCTATTAAATTCAGCTTCACAACAGGAACTTTCATTGCAGTACCTCCAGGTAAAATATCAGGTGTAGGAGATAAGAATTCATTGGATCCTGTTGAAGAATCACCGGGATGGAAAATATGAAATTTAGAATTTCAATCGCAATTATATCTATAATACTAATTTTTAATCTGCAAATAATTGCTGCAGAAGAGAATGAGTATGGAATTGTTAAGGCATGGTTTAATGAAAAAAATGCAACTTCAGAAACTATAAAGGGTATAAAGTTAAAGGTTGGGGAACCGGTCGAAGTCAAAGTTGAGATCATATCTAAAATTAATGGGCATGTGTTTGTAAAAATAAAAGAACCTGGAATTACAAAGGCCTTCGATGTATTAAGTGGGCCGACAAAACAAGATCAATCTATCGATAATTATGATATAACGAATGGATGGTCCCAAACATATACTTGGACTATTGCTCCCAATGGCGCCTGGAAAAATGGAAATGCGCCAATAAATATTTTTGTCCAATTTTTCAATATGAAAACAAAAGATAGTAAAATGATTGAATTCACCATAGCCAATCCCCATATCCTCGACGAGCAGTACCCAGGCTCAACTCCAGCCAAGACCTCAGGCATAACACCTGGCGCCACTGCGCCAAAGGAGGCGCCGTTTGTCCCTGTGATTGCGGTGCTTGCGGTGATGATGGCGATATGGTTGTGGAGGCGCGGGTGATCCAGGAATTGCATTTCAAAATTACATTTTGAGCTTTGAAAAAATTTATACGAAAAAGCGTTATCTAAGTAAAATATGCCTGAAGAAGAGCTCCGAAAGCTCTTTAATAAGAATACTATTATCGTCGAACATTTCATTAAGCCAGGGGTAGAGATCAGAAGGATTGTAAATGGAATTGGAAACAAATAATGAAATCATATTGAAATATAATGACTGCAGTTTCGTTAAAAAGTATCTGCGTTCATCGGCATCCTGCCCGCCGCAATGCAGAGACGCGTATGCCCTGGGGCATACGTGGATGCGCCCTCCCGAGGCGCGACTCGGGGTGTTCATCTGCGGTTTAAATACGTTTCATAGCATCAAACAGCCTTCAAATCTTATTCTCATCGTTAATAGCGGTTAATAATCAGGAGAAAATCATGAAATTATCCTCAATAAAAGGAAAAAAGAAAAAGCACCAGCCAGAAGAGGTCGGTAAAAGGAATACCAGGAGTATGATCAAAGTACTCGAAGATGCCGGGATCTCTGAAGAAGTGCTCGTTTCCACAGCCATGGAATTATATGTGCCGCATCCCGGGGTCGAGAATAAAGAAATTGCAGAGCAGGTCTTCAAAAGAGAGCTAAGACTTGCACTCTCAGATCCCAATCTGTGCATATTATTATACGCCGGCATGTTGCTTGAAAAAGAAGGAGAGAAAGGAGAACTGCCAGGCATGAGCAGGGAGAATTTCCGCAAAGACCTGACCTATCTTATTGTGGACGAGGTGCTCGGGATGAGCATCGCCAAATACATCAGCGGGGACAAAGGGATCTTTGAATACGTGAGGTTTGATAAATCAAAGCCAGGCATCCTGTCCGAACTTGGACCTTTCATGGACGACGTGATCGCAGGGCTTGTGGGAGGCGTATCTGCAAATATGTACACACGGGGAAAAGATGAGTGAATTTCTTTCTGCCCTCCGTTCAGGCTTTGGCTTTCTCACGACCATACCGGTTGGCATAACTATGGAAGGCATTGAGAAACTCATGAAGCACATATACCTTTTCCCTGTGGTCGGCGCTGTGATGGGCTTGCTGATCGGCGGGACAGGTTATGCGGCTTCGATCATATTTCCCCCGATTCTGATATCTGTCACGGTGATCATCTCCATTTATTTCCTCACAGGGTTCAACCATATTGACGGGCTTGCTGATTTCGGAGATGGGATCGCAGCGCACGGTACTAAAGAAAAGAAGATCGCTGCCATGCGCGATACCGCTGTGGGTACAGGTGGTATGATCTTCTGTGTGATAGCGATTCTTGGTATTTTCTCGTCTTCCCTTTCCATAGCAGAGATCGACACGCTTTCGCTCCCCTTTGCCCTGATCGTTGCCGAGATAAGCGCAAAACAGACCATGGTCACGGTCGCAGCATTTGGCACAAAGCTTCATCAGGGATTTGGAGCGATCACAGTTGATAATGCGAACACCTCGGACTTTGTGACAGGAATGGTTTTTTCAGGAGCAGTGTGTTTTCTTGTCCTTGGCATCTATGGCATCATGGCACTGATAATATCCCAGCTTGCAGGGATTCTTGTGCTTAACACAGCCAACAGGAATTTCGGAGGCGTGAGCGGGGATGTGGTCGGTGCCTCAAACGAAGTGGGCAGACTGGCAGCCCTGCTCTTTATCGGAGGGGTCTCATGGATGCTGTTGTGATGGCAGGAGGGATGGGAAGGCGGCTTGGAAAGGATGAGAAGCCCCTTACAGATCTCCTGGGAAAACCAATGATACATTATGTGATTTCAGCTCTACTTGATTCAAAGAACATAGACCGGATATTTATTGCGACCTCACCCAGGGTCAGGAAAACTGTATCGTGGGTCTCTGATTTCACCAGAAGCCATGCCGGTGTTGAGCTGATACAGACACCTGGAGAAGGTTTTGTGAATGATATGGTAATGGCAGTAGAAAGAGCTGGAATAAAAGGGAAGGTGTTCATAATAATGGCTGATCTGCCCCTTGTTACAGGTGAACTGATAGACAGGATAATAAATAAATACAATGAAGCCGCCACACCCGCGCTTTCCGTTCACATGAGGCTTGAAGTGTTCAATAACCTGGGTCTTCGTCCCGACACGGTATTCCATAAGAACGGCGGGTTCATAGTCCCGTGCGGTATAAACATTCTCAATGCAGACAGGATCCACGAGGAACAGGAAGATTATAACCTGATCCTGGCTGATGAGGAACTGGCGCTGAACGTAAATACGGTGGAAGATCTTGCAGTGTGCGAGAAAAAGCTCACGAAAGCTTATAAGAGGATAATACAAAATGAATGAATCAGCGGCAAAAAATAATCCATACGTATCCCTGATCTGCACGCACTGCGAATTTTATAAAGATGATGATGTCGAACTTGAATGTGCTGCATTCAAGGTATTGAAAAGAATGCTCCAGAAGGGCATCATCACGCAGGAAGAGGTAAAGGATGCGTTCGGATAAGCTCTATCCTGTGCTCGCTCCAGGCTGCGTGCTTCGGAGGCTTGAAAGCCCTTTTGCATACAGGATCCATGAAGACCAGTTATATGAACTGGATGAGGAGGCATTTGAATTTTTAAGAAAATGTGACGGCATGACCCCTTACTCGGAACATGATGCAGGGGATGAAGTCCAGAAAACCATAGAATACATGCTTGACGAAGGGATACTCGATCTCAGGGATGCACCTTTGCAAAGGAAGATCAAAATAGAGCAGTCGCCGATACCTTCACTGCGCTATCTTCTGTTCAATATAACAGATAGATGCAATTTGAAATGCAGACACTGCTTTCTTGGAAATGCCGGCAGCAGGGAAATAAGACCTGAACTTTTTGAAAAAGCGGTATCTCAGTTCGAAGAAATGGGCGGGATGAAGCTCATGATCTCAGGCGGAGAGCCGCTGATCCACTCTGGATTCTGGGATCTTATGGATGCAGCGGCTTCATATGAGCTCAGGATAATTCTTCTTTCAAACGGGACATTGATAGACAGGATCGTGGCAAAAAAGCTCTCATCATACGTGGATGAAGTGCAGGTCAGCATAGATGGCATACAGGGGCACGACATGCTTCGAGGAAAAGGCACTTATGATAAAGCCATGTCAGGGATCTTTGCTCTTCAAAGCTTCAATATCCCTGTTTCTATTGCTACCATGGTGCACAGGCATGATATCCTGGAATTTGAGGCAATGCAGAAGCTTTTTTCTGATCTTCATATCCTTTCATGGAGCGTGGATGTGCCATGCGAAGCCGGCAGCCTGAAGGAGAACCCTGATTTCATACTTCTACCTGAGGAGGCAGCACCTTTCTTAAGTTACGGTTTTGGCGCAGGAGCGCACGAGAGCACCGGAAACCATACCTGCGGCTCGCACCTCTGCGCTGTATCGCCCGAAGGAGAGGTAAGTAGATGCGGGTTTTTCGAGAATGAGCCTGCCGGAGATGTAAGCGATCTCAAAGGGGCATGGATGAGATTATGCAAAAATTATCTGTGGACGCTTGATATGCTTGAGTGCAGCGATTGCGAAGTCGTTCATGATTGCAGGGGAGGATGTCGTTTCAGGGCAAAGCTTCATAAAGGGATGCTGGCTCCAGATCCGATTGTCTGCCATGCCAATAGCATTCTGAAATATCTATGATGTTTCCGCTGCAGGCGCGGGAGCCTCAATGTACATCTTTTTGGTTTTCATGAACTCCCTTGCCCTCTTCATCGCTGTTGCATAAGCAAACATCCATCCCTCATTGATCATAATGGTCCCGTCCCTTATGGTCTCTTTGCTCACACTTCCTGCGCTGAACTCTATGATCAACTGAATCGTTGCCATACATGCGGCTGAGTATTCATCCATTTCCCGGTCCTCTGTTGCAATATCATGGAGCAGCATTTTGAAAATTGTCCTGAATTTACCTGTGGGGATGATATCCTGTCCCCCGACCTTTACTAGAACATTGATCTCGACAAGGTCGCTGATCAATTTGGTTACTCTATTTTCTTCCCACTGCTCGACCGGATTGTCTGTAAGCTCGTAGGCTGCCCAAACATCCCTCAGCAGCCCTTCCAGTTCCTCCTTATTTTCGGATCTTTTGAGTGCATATTCTGATGATTTCAATTCAGGTATTGTGGAGATATAAAGCCTGAGAAGATTATGCAATTTTTCGCCATCTTCTCCCTCCACTACCTTCATCTTTTTGAGAATCTCGTACTCGAGGTCGCTCAGGGTGACGGTCAATTCTTTTGGCATTTAGCACCTTCAGGAAGAAACGACCTCAAGAGATTCGCATCATAGCAGCATAATTCATTCAACCAGCTCCGCCACAAAGAGGCATTCTTCTTTACCCTCAAGGACGCAGAATGCGCCTTTCTTGCAATAGTATCGAGGATCAAGATGTTTTCTGGCCATCTCCCCAAAAAAACCTCTGAATATATCGCAATAGCTGCATTTCTTCCCGCTCAATTGCAGCCCTTTCAACCTGAAATTCACCTTTTTTTCAAGCACCTCGATGGACACAGTTATGCCGTCTTTTTCAAATTCCTTCTGGATATCCTCGAGCTTCGAAGTCTTGATGTCAATAGCAGCCTGCTCCCCGGCCTCGAACATCAGGACCGAGTTCGCTGATTCGGTCACAACATTATTGCATACTTTTGTGTAGGATTCTAGAAATCTCCTGAACAATTACTCACGACCTGTATTCAATATTCAGTCGCATTCCATATATAATAAGCCTATCGATAATAAAAATATCCCTTTCATGCTTTATGGGAAAAAGAAAAGCTTATTATCATCATGAATTATCTCTCTGGTGAGAGTTAATATTCATACCTGAAGGTGAAAATATATAATTGGTGCAAGAGAATATCTGGAAGGTATCGGGAAAACAACCAGTGATGCTGATATCCAGGGGAAACCATGAAAAAATATATTTATATCAGCATTATTTTATCAATAGGTTTACTGATAATTTTATTTGCAGGTATGACTCTATTTGAAAAAGATGGTGCTCAAAAGCGGATTTATGTTGTATCCCTGACCCCGGATGAAATGCTGTCAGGTCTCAAGAACAGAACCATAGCAGGATTCATCTCATGGGAACCCTACCCGGCAGAGGCGGTGGCTGAGGGATATGGAAGGTATCTTGTCAATTCAACGGACATCTGGGAAAACCATCCTGAGTGCGTGCTTGCTGTCTCAGGAAATCTCAGAGACGAAAAAATGGTAAGAGCTCTCGTCTGGGCGCAGATAAAGAGCACAAGGTTCATCAACGATCCCGCAAACCGGGAAGCAGTCCTTCAATACAGTTCTGAATTAACAGGAATGGATAAGATGACTTCAGCAGCAGCGATCAATAACACGATATTTATCGAATTTCCTTACATGAGCGAGATGAAAAAAGGATTCGAGATACTGAACAATGCCGGTGGTTTCAAAAAGGATCCAGCATCCCTGGGCTATAAGGATGCGGACGATTTTCTATCCAAGATAATATCTGACAGATATTACAATGAAATCAGAAGAAATCTTGATTCTGATCCAGACTGGACTCCCCCCGCTGTTAATGGAAGCCTGAGAGTGGGAATCATAGAAAAAGATATTCATAATCTGGGTATGTATGTTGCACAGAAAGAGGGCTACTTTGAACGCATCGGCCTTATCCAGGACAGGAATCTTTATTTCTTGAAATTCAGGAACGGAAGGGCAATTACAACTGCCTTCAGCCATCGTGATGTAGATGCTGCGGTTTTTGGTGCGACCCAGGTTCTCAGGTATGCGATAGACGATAACGGAAAGATCTATATTGTCAGCGGGGCGAACACTGGAGGAACTGCGCTCGTGGTGAGAAAGGATTCTGATATCAGCTCCATTGATGACCTGGACGGCAAAACAATCGCCACCCCTGGTTTTGGCTCAATCCAGGACGTTATAATGAGAAAGATGTTTGAAAGTTTTGAGATAAGGACGGTGTAGAGCATGAAAATAGGCATAATTTCGGATACACATGACAATTTAACGGCTATTGATGAGGCAGCAAAGATCTTCAAGAAGGTGGGAGCTGGCCTGATCATCCATGCTGGAGACTGGAACGCTCCATTTTCACTGGTCAGGCTTGCCATGGCAAAGATCAGGATAGTGGGGATCTTTGGAAACGTGGATGGTGAACGGGAGTATTTAAAGACGAAGGCAAAAGATACGGGTGCAGAACTGCTCGGGGAATTTGGAGAATTAGAGATAGAAGGAACTAAAATGGCCATAATTCATGGAAAAGATGAACGGATCGTGGATGCACTGGCGAAAAGCGGCCAGTACAGCGCAGTGATCAGAGGGCATACCCACAAACAGGAGGTCAGGGAATTGGGTTCAACACTCGTCATAAATCCTGGAGAGGCGTGTGGGTATCTTACAGATAAAAGAACTGTTGCGATTTTGGATACCTTGAACCTGGAAGTTGAAGTGATCGAATTTTGAAGTGAAAAAATTTGCGTTCAGATCTTCTGACATCACCAAAATGATTATGCTTGGCGTGAACAAATACGCAGGACAAGCAATGAATAAAAATATCACCAGAATATCAGGAAGAGTATGGAAGTTCGGGGATAATATTGACACAGATGTCATCATCCCCGGGAAATATCTGAGGACCACTGATATGAGTGTTTTTGCATCGCATGTAATGGAAGGTATAGACCCGCTTTTCTCACAGAAAGTGCAAAAAGGCGATATCATAGTCGCAGGCAAGAACTTCGGGTGCGGTTCATCCAGGGAACAGGCGCCCCTTGCTCTGAAACATGCAGGTATAGCCTGCGTCGTTGCAGAATCGTTTGCAAGGATTTTTTTCAGGAATGCGATAAATATCGGTCTTCCGATCATCGAGGCGAAAATTGAATGCGATGAGAACGATACCATTGAAATAGATCTTGAAAAAGGGCTCGTGAAAAACAAAGGTAAGTCCTACGCAGGCACAAGACTTCCTGATTTCCTTCGCGAGATCCTTGCAGACGGAGGGCTTGTGGAACACCGGAAAAAGAAGGCAGTCCAATGATATTCCCTGCAGATTATAAAAGCGTGGGCGTGACACGCACCGATCCTGCGAAGCGAACCGGGGGACCGGTTTATTTCTCAACAGAGTACCTGATCGCAGATCTAACTTCAGGCTGTTCGATCTATAAGGTAAAAAGCCAGGGAGAAGGACTATTGAAAGAACTTGTATCACTTGAACTCATCGCAAAAGGGGAACAGATAAAGAAATTCAAAGAAAAGCTTGATTCACATGACAGAACAAGGCTCATCGAATCTGCAGCTGGATTATGCAACGGGACGGTAAACACGGTTATTTTTGAAGGCCTGGACAGGCATATCACTTTTGTGCATGAACCCAGCCTTCATGAGGTCATGGAGATAGAGATAATAGATATCATACCACCTGAGCCGCCATGGCTTGTCTCTGCCATAGAAAGGCTTGTAAAAAGCGGTATACTCGGGGAATTGAACATAAGGTTCACAAAAAGACTCATAGACCTCCGTCAGTTCGAGGGAGAAAAGAGCGTGTTCCCGTGCTATGCATCAGAACTTAAAGGAAAATATCTTGATACTGATATCGATATCGAGGATAACTCAGAACTCGTGGGATGCGATATCTCAAAGCAGATATTCGAACTGAGATTCCCTGACCTCACGTACAGGCATATCAATATGTGCCCTCTGAAAGCCGAGCTGTATATGCCAGAAAAGCCGTTCTTAACGCGGTGCTGCCAGAGCAAGAAATCCGGGATGATCAACCTCAACGGCATTGACGGGATCGTGGTGCACTGGGGAGCGTCCGAGTACGATATCGTGGATGCGATAAGGATGCTGGTGAAGGTCCTGAAAGGAATCAAAGAAAATAATAAAATACGGATCTGAAATGAAAGTAGCAGTCGTTCCAGGTGATGGCATAGGCAGGGAAGTAATACCTGCCGCTCTATCCGTGCTGGATGCTTTTTGTCTTGATATCGAGAAGGTGTCTCTTGAGATTGGTTATGGTAAATGGGAGCGCACCGGGAACGCGATCAATGATGGGGATCTGGACATAATAAAACAATGCGATTGTGTGCTGTTTGGTGCGATCACAACACCGCCTGATCCTGCATATAAAAGCGTTCTCATGCGCCTGAGGAAAGAGCTTGATCTATATGCCAATATCCGCCCGTTCTTACCTCTGAAAAATGTCAGACTGCCATGTGCGAAGAAATTCGATTTCATTATCGTCAGGGAAAACACTGAAGGATTGTACTCCGGCATAGAGGAATTGCATGAAAATGTGGCTTATACCACCAGGGTCATAACCCGCAGGGGAAGCGAGAGGATAGCAGAGAAGGCATGTGTCCTGGCAAACGACAGGAAAAAGCAGATAACGATCGTCCATAAAGCAAATGTATTGAAATCAGACTCATTTTTCCGCGATGTGAGCTCGTCAGTTGCAAAGAGAAAAGGGATATCGTATAATGAAATGCTTGTGGATGCAATGGCATATGATCTTATCCTTCATCCGGAGAGGTATGATGTGATAGTGACCACAAACCTGTTCGGGGATATCCTGAGCGACGTGGCAGCAGCAATAGCAGGCGGGCTTGGTCTCTGCCCGAGCGCCAACATCGGCGACCGTTATGCGCTTTTTGAACCGATCCATGGAAGTGCGCCTGATATCGCTGGAAAAGGGATCGCAAATCCGATAGCTGCGATCCTGAGCGTCAGGATGATGCTTGAATGGATGGGAAGAAAAGAGGAAGCAGGATTGATAGTTAGAGCGGTGGACAGCGTCCTTTCACAGGGAATAGTGACCCCGGACCTTGGAGGCTCATATTCCACTGAAGATCTAGCCAGAGCAATCTTAAAACGCCTGGATTAAGTTCATCAGAACAAACGCCATGACCCCTGCAAGGAGAGGCGAAACAACCCATGAGATCAATATTTTCTTTACTGTGTTGCTTCTTACTACCCGCATCCCATTGCTTGCACACCCGATACCGATCACGCTTGCAGCAACGATCTCCCCGAGCGAGACCGGAATTCCAATGATCGAAGCCACATGGACAAGGATTGCTGAAGTGAACTCCACAAATCCGGCCCTGATCACACAGAGTTCACATATCTCTTTTCCTACCGTATCAAGCACCCTTCCGCCCAGTAAAAGGGCACCAAAACCGATAGCTATGCCTCCTAAAGCTGCCCCGTAGAACGAGGGGATTGTACCTGCGCCCACGAATGGGCCGACTGCATTGGCAGCATTATTGGCTCCGGCAGAATATGCGACGTAGCAGCCAGAGACCGTAAGAGCAATATTCAGCACTCTTTTTATCGAAGCTTCAGAATCGCTGTGGTCTGCAAGCCAGACAAGGATATCGGTGTAAAGGTATTTACCCATAAGATATGAAAGAAACCAGGCAACAATCGGAGTGATGATCCACCAGCTCACGATATATCCGAGAAGGGGCAGATTCAGTTTTGAAGCTCCATAGAAAAACCCGATGCCCACAATCGCACCTACTGCAGCCTGGCTGGTGGATATAGGGACCCTGAGAACATTCGCGAGCATGACAGTGATCGCTGCAGCACCCACTGCAATGATTGCTCCTTCGATCAATATCGTCCCTTTAGGCAGAATCCCGCTTCCGAGCGTCTTGATAACAGCCTCTCCGCCCAGTATCGCACCGAGGAGAGAGAATATTCCGATCAATATCACAGCCTGGTATTTTGTCCGCACCTTTGCCCCATAGGCTGCCCCCATCGATGCTGCTGCATTATTGCCGCCGATGTTCATCCCCATAAAGACTGCAACCAGAATCGCTAAAATGAATATAATTTCCATAAACAGTCTCCCAAACCATGCGATTTCTTATATAATGTAATGATACAGGCAAAAATTGACCCAATCAATAAGGAACAAGCCGGGAAATCAGTTTTTTCCCTTCATCGGTTTTAAATATGGGCGTGTTCCATTGCTGGACGATCTTTGTCCTCAGCGTTTTTACCTCTTTTTTCTTTACAGGGTCGTACCCGGATTTTTCATACGTTTCTCTGGCGATCAGTATGCCGCATCTCTGCCATGATGGCGTCTCAGCAAGGTTGATCCCGTGCTGAAATACCAGCTCATGTATGTCGCTGGCTTTCATATTTTTCAGGTGTAATGCGGCTTCATTTTCAGAGATACCGCTTTTAAGCAGTGTATAATATCCATAGGAGCTCACGTGGTTTCGCCATGTCTCTGCCTGCCTCCACACAAGGTATCTATAGATGTCCTCTTTTCCAAGCAGGATCACCCGTGAGTCGAATGATATCGGATTCCTGAGGTTCAGCTGGATCGTGAGCGCGGAAGAAAAGAAACCCGGGATTATAGAATCAATCTTCTCGATCCTGTTGTTGTACGGGATCTCGCAGAAAAAAAGGTTGATCTCATCCGAGAACGTGAACGCAAATAACGGGTTCATACCGCTATCCCTGAAAAAAACTTCAACCGAATCCGCCATTCCATGCGCAAATCGTTCATCGTATGGCTTCTCAAACCCCAGCAGATCAAGAGCCCGGCGGAAACCCCGACCATCGATCCTGACCACAAAAGGAGGGAATATCCTGAGATCGGAATAAATTTCCCTCTCTCTCATTTCTTTTTCTGTAAGATCAATGCTCAAGATCTATTGTTCTTCCTCATCTGATATATTATATTCAGGAGGGATTTCTTCAGATTTCTTGAACTGGTCTTTGACATGCCTTATCAGAACGACATCACCAACCGCAGTGACCCATCTATATGGTATGACCACTCCTGGTTTACTCATGTCAAAAACATCAGGGTTCAGTCTCGTTACCGCAAGACCTGTAACTTTTCTCTCGCTGACTTCCAGCACAACGTCATTTACTTTTCCGATATAGATCCCCTTGTCAGTGTAAACGTTCAAACCAAATAATGTAGAAACCTCTGCCTGCATCAAATCACCTTGACCTGAATATGAGTGAGACCAATATAAACTTTATTGATTCAGGCATTTATCTTCATGTGGGAACGAAATGCATGGAAATGGTAATTTCTACCTTTTTGCATGACCATGAATGATTAAGTCAGGTACTCAATGGATAAACTTGATTTTATTATTTATATTCCTGACTCTTTATAGCAATGTTTAAGTATCAAAAGGTACACTAAATAATAGAGGATTACCAGCTCAACAGAAAAATGGGAGGATAGCCTTGAAGGTGGATTGAAATGACCCGGCAAATGATGATCATGCAAAATGGGAGGCAGGTGGGGATATTTTATGAGCGGCAGAAGCTATAACCCGTTCTATCTTTTCCTTGCAATAATTGCACTGCTGCTGGGTAGACTATTCGGAAAAAATGAGTGATAGCCTCTTTGCTGCATTAAATAGAAGCTTCTCCCCTGATTGCCTCTTTTTTGACGCTATCGGCCAATCCGAAAATCAAAAACTACTATTTGACCTCCATCTGTTCCCCGCAGCAGACCAGATCACACACCTCAACGCAGCCGCAAGCTTCATCAACGGTCACTACCATTCCGCACTCGCTGCAAGCGTACTTTGCTCCTTTCTTCGATCCTGTTTTTTTCTCTCCACTCTTTTTCGTCGTCTTTTTCGCTGCCATATTTGATCAGACTCTTTTTTTGATTTCGCCTGAACTGATTGAAATTTCATCAGGCGCATTACAATGAATTATTTTACTGGTATATTAATTCCTCGCCAGAGCGTTCATTTCTTTCTCATTATCAAAAACGCGCGGCCTTCAATCCCCTGGCACAAGGTTGAGTTTACCTACGGCCTCGTTGACATCCTTTGGCCAGACGAAGATCCTGTTGTAGGGCTTAATCCTGTAATACTCCTGCGGCTGGAAAATCTCGCGAGTGGTCATATCGATGCAGTATCTTTCGACCCATCCATATTTTTCCCGCGAACTCAGACTTTTTCCTTTTATTAGATCGCCAGTCACGGTCCAGAGTCTATGACACATCCTGAATTCATAGCCTGTTAATGTGTCAGGGTCTGACCAGACACCTTTACCATGCTCGAAGGCATCTTCAGCAACCTCTTGCAGCAACACCAGATCTTTATATTTCGACAAACTCGGATAAATTGGAAATGGCGCCGCCCAACCAGATTCGACCATAAGGAGATTAAATGTCGCCCGCTCTTTATAGGATATGGTGCTCAGCTCTTTTTTGGTATAATAAGGAGCAATATAAACAAGCAGCCGACCGTAGTCATCGAAGTGTTGATCAGCGGTTCTGAGAAAGAGCTGCCTTTTTCTTCCGTTTGGTTTGGTGAGTTTCTGATCAAGAAGTCTCTGGAATTCTTCAGTTGCCTTCTTTCCCTGCTGTTCCTGCAAACTGCCCGCAGCTCCTGTGGCAAGTTTTGGGTATAGATATGCAGCCAGCCCCGAATCCACAGGAGCCTTACCGCTCTTTAACCAGTCTGCAAGTTCCTTTAATTTTGCATCAGATTTCGATGGATGTTGTCTTCCGGGATAATGCATCTCCGGGGCATCAATACTGAGCATACGGATGGACATGGAAACAAAAGGAGTATCTCCATCCGTAATTCGCAACAATTTCTTATTTCCAAGAGAATCAAGTTCAAAACCTTCAGGATCCCAGAACAATTTGACTTTTTTCATAATTATTTCTTTGAATTAACCTCCCATTCAGGATATATGAATTTTATTTCATATACGGCTTTCGCCTGACGTATCCCGGGTATGTCAATAACAACAAGGACTCTAACTCAGAGAAAGATTTTGCAATTTTAACACATGCTCCCTCATCTGGACTCTCCCATCCATTACAAAAATGACAATGTCATTCAGCTGAAGATTATAGTCCAGTCCCGATTTTGAAAAGAGCGGCCCGGCTATATAAACTGTTTTTTTCATTTATCCTCCGAAATAGTGAATCACCATTATAGGTTCAAGGCGTTCATGAATTGATTTCATGATATGTTTTTATCTCAATCCTTAATGCTTTATCTTCACATGTTCCGTTATACCACAAACTTTATTGTTATGCATAATTGGTTAAATAATTGATAGTTTTGACATTTCAAGAAGCCTTTTAAGTTGAGGATATAATGACAATTCGATATATACTGACCGATTACGTGAATCAGCTCATGGCGCAGGCAGTCTATGATAAACTTGAAGATGGTACATTTAGCGGCGGATTCCCTCATGCAAAGGTGTAGTAGCTTTTGGCTCGACATTGCGCGATTGTGAAGAAGAGCTGCGCTCTACTCTTGAAGACTGGATTCTGGTGGGTCTGAAATTGGGTCATCATTTGCCAGTGACCGCGGAAATTAATCTGAATACAATGCCGACTTATGAGCAAGTGGAAGCCGTGTTAGCGGCGAGAATTCATTCGACGTTTAAGGAAACTTGGCTTTCTACTCAAAACTTTCCGTCTCGGCATACTCGGCGCCAGGAGCAATAGACATGCCATGAATATACTTCCAGCCCAATGACATAAGTAATTGGATAGCGAAGGTTTCAATGTTGGTTTCTGTGAGTTTATTTATTGTTACAAAACATTAAGCCTTTCCTCTTTAAACAAAGTCCGCAACAACTTATCAGAGGTAAGAAAAACACATTCATCATCTCTTAAAGTTAAGGCTGCCGCTAATTGTAATGAATCCAGGGTTCTCAAGCCAAGACCGCCATATTTCATCAACAAGTGTGAAGCTGAATCGACAATATCAGATTGCAACATGATCCATTGAAAATTATTCCTGTCACTTATTTTCTTCCATATGGCTGAACGAAACTCCAAGATGGCAAGTTCAGAAAGAAAAATTTCTTTGATATCGCTGGAAAGAGCTTTCATTACTGAATCAGACCCTTCCTCTTGATGGTAAAGTTTAATGAGAGATGATGTATCAAGAAATGCTTTCATAAAGCGCTCCTGCGCTCTTCTATAATAACCTCGCTTAACGACCCCTTATAGCTTTCCAACAGCTTCTTTGCCTTTTTAAACGAGAATTTGCCCAAATCAAGTTTTTCTTGAACCGATGCCTTTACTTCTTCTAAAAATGTGACTATCACATTAACCGGTTTTTCTGTTTTTATCTTCTCCCGAATAATCACTCTTCCATCCTTATAAGTGCCTTTAACTGAAAGCATTTTGAATCTCCTGTTTATTAATTATAATATAATATATCACAATCCTTAATAGTTTACTCTCACCTCACCGCTTATCAGCCTGGGCAGGAGCATATCTCGCAAAACTTCTGATAATTAAAAACAACGAACAAACACGAACTCCTCATAAGAGTTCTCTGTGAGCTCGTACATATGATTGTATAATACTTGATATTTCTCACTCCTTCCTTTTTCCTCACTGAGTTCATGTAGCATGGATTCATACACTGACATGCAATTTCAGCTATGGCACACTTTGAGGCGATGTATATTATTAAAAATTCGCCTATAAAGTATAATCTTTTTATTAATTATGGCTATGATCCATATCGATTAGATTTTTACATCATCGGAAACGTAAAGAAACAAGAAATTGAATACGGAGACAAAATATGAATGGGAGATATTTAGAAACAGCTGTACTGATTTTTTCCGTGATCGGGCTAACAGGGAATGTTTCAGCCCAGGCGGGAGATGAGAATGCGTGCATAGGCTGCCATGCAGCAGACCAGGGCGACGCGGACTCGTTCAATCACAACGGCTTTCTTATAACAAAGGAGCCTTCACCAAAAGACTGCAGCAAATGCCACGTTAACCAGGTAAATCAGTTCAATGCAGGGAAACACAGCCTGGGATGGACAAAGATGCAGGGTGCAGCGCGATATAAGGCGATCCCGAACGATAAGATGCGAAAAAGCATGTGCGAGGGCTGCCACAGCGTGGGAAAGGTGTATGCTGACGGCTCAGCAGGAAAATGCGATTCATGCCATACAAGGCACCTGTTCAGCAAAGTCGAAGCCCGCCAGCCTGAAGCATGCGAAACCTGCCATATGGGACTTGACCATGAGCAGATAGAATATTACAAGACCTCAAAGCACGGCGTGATCTTTGACATAGACCGCAAAACCACGCGCATTCCCACCTGTTTTACATGTCATATGGATAAAGGAACGCATGACGTGAGCCAGGGCATCACTCTTGGCACTGTATCTCAGGGCGCGTTCATAAGCAACAGGAACAGCGGCGATACTTACGTAACTGACCGGTACGGCATCGTCCAGAGATCCATAACACAGGAGGACTTTAACGCTGGAAGGGCCAGGATGCTCTCAATCTGCACACGATGCCACTCGACGTCATTCGCAACTGATGTGCTTGAGCGTGCAGATGAGATAAAGAGGCAGTCAGATGCAAGGACGGGTGAGGCCATCCTGATAATCAAAGATCTGGAAAGGGACGGACTGCTCGACCCGATGCCTGCCAACAGACCGCCAAATCCAGTGACAGGAGACAAACTACCTCTGACGGGTCAGCAGACCTACTCTGATACATCCAGGATTGAGGCAGAGTTCTTTGAGATGTACAAGTATGCGCTCATACATGCATGGAAAGGGGCATACCACATGAATCCTGATTATGCGCACTGGTACGGCTGGGCACAGATGAACCTCCAGCTGGAAAAGATCAAAGGAGAGAACAGGACATTGCGAAGGCTTGCAGCACTTGAGAAAGCAGAGAGATCCACACCTGGATTCGAGGCTGCTGCGGGGTTAATGGCACTGGCGGTACTTGCTGTGTTCATGCTCAGAAAAAAGCGATAAGAGAAGATCAGTTAATATACAAAATCGAGGGAACCATTTTGGACGAAGAGATAACCGAAGAAGACCTGACAGAAGCACTGAAAGAAATGCATACCTACATGGACATCACGACTGGAGACCTTAAAAAGATCTATGGTCTTGCGCTCAAGCATGCCAGGAAAAAACTCCTGAGCCCGAAAGCCAGCGACGTAATGACAGCAGATGTAATCAGCATTTCACAGGGATCCAGTCTTGACGAGGCAATAAACCTCCTGACAGAGCATCATATAAGCGGCATGCCTGTCGTAGATCAGGATAAAAAGGTCATCGGAGTGCTAACAGAAGATGATATAATAGCAGCCTTCACAGGAAAACGCAGAAATGGTCTTCTCGATTTATTCAGCAGGAAGAAAGAAAAAATCCCATCAATCGTAAAAGATGTGATGACTTCCCCTGCCATCACGGTGCCGCCCACCACTCCTGTATATGAAATCGCAGAGCTCTTCACGCGGAAAAAAATAAACCGTGTTCCTGTGGTGGATGAACAGAACACACTTCTTGGAATTGTGGCGCGCGCAGATATAGTAAGATCATATGAAAAGGTGAGACCGTGATAACCATAAAGCCAGGTGAATTTTTCGCAAAGCTGAAAGGCAGGAGCAGGAGCCCGCCTTCAGTGGGTCTGGACGAGATCTTCTGGTCGTGGCTTGGAAGCTTCCTTGGAATTGCAGCTGTAGCTTATATTTCCTATCAGTATCTTGAAACCACTGACCTGACAATGATCATCGGAAGTTTTGGTGCATCAGCTGTATTGATATACGCGGCCATCACAAGCCCCCTGGCCCAGCCAAGAAATCTTGTCGGCGGGCATGTGGTCTCAGCTATGATCGGTGTTGCAGCCTACCAGCATGTGTCCAATCTCTGGCTTGCAAGCGCCCTTGCAGTTTCTCTGGCGATCGCTTTCATGCACGCAACCAGGACTTTGCACCCTCCAGGAGGAGCAACGGCACTGATAGCTGTGATAGGGAGCGATAAGATCCACGCTCTCGGATACACGTATATCCTTGTACCTGTGGCATCCGGCGCTGTGATAATGCTGGTAATAGCACTGATGGTGAACAATCTTGCAAAAAGGAGGAGCTATCCTGAATATTGGCTGTAAAGATTTGAGGAAATTCTCATTATATCTTATTAAAAATAAGAAAATGGAGTGAAATAATGAAAACAATAAGTGCACACGAATCAGTAGTTAAACTACACGATGTATTGAATAAAGACAACATGACGAACTCTTTTGACAGGGCTCTTGCCCAGGGAAAACGCTGTTCATTCTGTGAGCAGGGCATAAGCTGCCAGCTTTGCAGTAACGGACCATGCAGGATTAAACCTGGTGCTGACAGGGGAGTATGCGGAATAGACGCGGATGCGATGGCAATGAGGAATCTGATGTTCCTGAACACTATGGGTACGTCCACCTATACCTTCCATGCAAAGACCGTTGCCAAAACTCTAAGAGCCACGGGTCTTGGAAAAACGCCTTTCCAGATAAAGGACGAGGCGAAACTTCGAAGTCTTGCAGAAAAACTTGGGATCAAACCTGACAAAAACATCCGTGATCTTGCCATTGCTGTTGCGGACGCAATGCTTTCCGGGATAAACGCAGATTCTGATGATGAGCTTTCTAACGTTCTCCAGTTCGCTCCCAAGTCAAGGATCGAACTCTGGCGAAAACTCGGCATATTACCTGGCGGACCTGTACATGAGGTCATGGATGCGGTCTCAAGTACAATGACCAATATCGACGGCGATCATGTCTCACTTGCTAAGAAGGCCCTGCGCCTGGGTATTACCTGTATCTATGGCGCCCAGATACCGCTTGAGATGGGGCAGGATATACTCTTCGGTACCCCGCAGCCCCATGCTGTCAATGTTGACATAGGCATAATAGACCCATCCTTCGTGAATATCGCAGCGAACGGTCATGAGCCGTTCATGGGTGCGGCTCTTATCAAGGCAGCTCATGAGGCAGAGAACCAGGAGAAGGCAAAGGCTGCAGGAGCAAACGGTCTGCACATCATCGGCTCTATTGAAACAGGCCAGGAACTTGTGCAGAGATTCCCCATAGATGATGTGTTCGTAGGTATGTTAGGGAACTGGCTCTCTATCGAGCCCGCGCTGGCAACTGGCGGCATAGATGTATTCGCGGTGGACATGAACTGCTCGCCTCCGGCTATTGGTGAATATCAGGATAAATACAACACCAGCATTGTTTCAGTATCCAAGCTCGTCAACATACCCGGGATGAAAGCTCAGATAATATATCGACCGGAAGATGCGGCAGCACAGGCACAGCAGCTCATTGATATGGCTATCGAGAACTTCAGGAAGAGGAAGGGAAAAACCACCCACGCCTCGGACATGAAGCAGAACGCTGTTGTGGGTTTCTCAGCTGAAGCATGTCTTGATGCTCTTGGCGGTACACTTGATCCACTGCTTGACGTCATCAAGAAAGGAACGATCAAAGGTGTTGTGGCCCTTGTGAGCTGCACCACGCTGCGGGATGGAGGTCAGGATATCAATACACTGAGAATGGCAAGGGAGCTTATCAAACGCGACATACTGGTCATAAGTGCCGGATGCGGTAATGCCGCTCTTCAGGTAGGCGGCCTTACCACCCTTGAAGCGAAAGAAGAAGCGGGACCCGGTCTTAAAGCAGTATGTGAACTTCTCAATATCCCGCCTGTGCTGAGCTTCGGTACATGCACTGACACAGGAAGGATCGCTCTCCTTGTCACTGCGGTGGCAGATGCTCTGGGAGTTGACCCATCGGCTCTGCCTGTTGCTGTCACAGCGCCCGAGTACATGGAGCAAAAGGCCACAATAGATGCCATCTTCGCACTGGCTTTCGGTCTGTATACCCATGTTGCGCCTCTTCCCCCTGTCAGCGGGGCGCCCCGTCTTGTGAAACTCCTTACCCAGGATCTTGAAGGGATCACTGGCGGGAAGATCGCAGTCCAGACAGACATGGTGGAGGCAGCAAACGGTATAGAAGAGCATATCATGAAAAAGAGATCTGCACTGGGGATATAAAAAAGAAAGGGCTGAAGTAAAAATTCAGCTCTCTTTTTCCTCTTTCGGCGGTATGAGAGGCCACATTATAAAACGAAGATGTAGATTGTCTCCTGGATTATTATCGCTCAACCGGGCATGACCTGCCGCCTTCAGTCACGGTACATCCTGCCCGATGTCTGCACACAGCCGGGATCTCATCCCATTTCTATTCTTCATCTCATCTCGAAATTCTCGAACCTTTCCTTCTTTGCCCTGCATATGGGGCAGAGGTCAGGCGGCTCATCCCTCGCGCAGAGGTAGCCGCACACTGTGCATCTGTAAACCTTGCTCATTTCTTTTCCTCCTGCTCCTTTCTGTTCCAGAATGCCCGGATAACCTTTATCATAATATTCCTGCGGGCGCCGCTCAGGGAGGGGATCATGCGGCTTTCTTCCGCTTATCCAGTCATCGCTCACGTAGAGCACACAGAGGCAGCATCCGAACTCCTCCACATCAGCATCGCGGTAATTGCACGGGCAGATGATATCCATATCATCCGCGATCACACCGCTCGCCATCCTGCAGGGGCATGAAGGATAGCCGTACCTGTGTTCATTGTCCCATAGTCCCTGAAGGATATCATCCAGCTGTTCTTCCACAGGGTTGAACTGGTAGCCCTCCTCATCCGCGATCTTTTTCATCCCTGCAAACATTTCGGCAACTGTTCTCATAGCTTCAGCGCCTTTTTCAGTTCATCCTCGAAGAAACCAACGATCACGGTATCCCCGATCACGACGGTGGGAAAGCGCAGGCTTCCGGTCAGCTTCAGCACTTCTTGGCGCACCTCGTCCCTTTCTTTCCCGTTAAGTCTGTCCACATCCACATAATCGTATTCGATCCCGTGTTTTTTTAAGAACCGCTTCATCGCACTGCAGTGCATGCAGGTGCTGAGCGTGTAGAGTTTTGGCTTTAATTTATTCTTCATGGTCCATGCATCTCCCTGTGTTCCTCTGTGACAGCATGATGCTCCTCAGGCAGCTCGATCTCGCAGATCTCAGGTGTACCTTTCTCCTTATAATGAAGATTCCATTTCCTGCACACCCACATCTGGAGCTTCTTTATATCATCTTCGTTCATATGACGGAACCGTCCCTGGATAATCAGATAATCCTTCACCCTCTTCATCTTTCCTGGCTTATAGGTTATCCTTTTTTCTCCGTTCTCCACTTCATACAGAGTCCACATCCCGCTCTCAACCGCAAGCCTGGTTACTTCCACGGTTTTCGCCGGATCCATCTTCCATCCAGGGATGCAGGGTGTGAACATATGGAGGAAGCGGAACCCTTTGATATCTTTTGCCTTCTCCACTTTCTTTATGAAATCAAGAGGATGACCTATGGAAAGGGTCGCATAATACGGGATCTCATGAGCGATAACAATATCTCCCAGATTTTTCTTGAAACTTCTGTTCCCCTGTATTCTCTTTCCCACAGGGGTCGTTGTAGTCCAGGCACCGAATGGAGTCCCGCCGCTTCTCTGTATTCCGGTGTTCATATATGCCTCGTTATCAAGGCAGATATATATCACATCATCGTTTCGCTCGGCAGCACCCGACATGCTCTGCAGACCTATGTCATACGTTCCGCCATCTCCAGCGAACCCGACGGCTGTGACACGTTTCCCTTTCATCTCAAAAGCTGCCTGCATGCCTGTTAGACAGGCGCCTGTGTTCTCAAACGCAGTATGGAAGAACGGCACTTTCCATGCCCCGTAAGGGAACGATGTACCGAACACAGCTGCGCAGCTCGATGGAACATACACTGCGGTGTCTTTTCCCAGTATTCTTATCGCATTCCTTATTGACATCGCAACCCCGCACCCGGGACAGGCGGTATGCCCTGCTGTGAACAGGTCGTCATCCGGCAGGTCTCTGATTTTCATACGGTTTCACCCCGTGTGTTATGCCAGTTTATTATCTTCACTTTTTCTCCTTCTGCCGCTCTCTGCGTTATTTCGAACATCTTCCTGATCTGCCCCTCGGTCACATCCCTCCCGCCGATGCCTGCGAGGTGATCGATCACAGGAATATTCATGCCGTACAGAGAAGAACGGATCTCATTGAAGGCAGGTCCTCCATCATGGTATGATATCGAACGGTCTGCCACACCCACTGCTTTTATACCTGACAGTACTTCCCTCAGTTCTTCTGATGGAAACGGTCTAAAGAACCTGAGCTTGACAAGTCCAGCTTTCTTCCCTTCCTGCCTGAGCTCATCCACGACCTGGCGTGCTGTGCTCGTGACAGTTCCCATGGTGACCAGTGCGATCTCTGCGTCTTCCATATGATATGTATCTATCAGTCCGCCGTAATCCCTGCCGAATGATCTTGCGAACAGTGCAGTTATTTCCTTTATGACTTTTTTCGCTGATTCAAACGCCTCAACTGTCTGCCTGCGCATTTCCATGATATATTCTGCTGGCATGAAGGTTCCTATCATCGCAGGTCTTGCCGGGTCAAGAACAATGTCTGGATCATATGCAGGCAAAAAAGAATCCACATCCCGCTGTTCAGGAACTTCAACAGGTTCTACAGTATGTGTGAGCACAAAACCGTCAATACAGGGCATTACAGGAAGCAGGACGCGCTTATCCTCGGCGATCCTGTATGACTGTATGACCATATCGAGCGCTTCCTGGTTATCTTCCACATATACCTGGAGCCATCCCGAGTCTCTTGCTCCCATGGAATCATTGTATTCGCACCATATTCCTGGAGGTCCTCCGAGCGTACGGCTGGCATTTACCATCACAACTGGCAGGCGCAGAGGTGCGGTCGCGTACAGCATCTCGTGCATGAACGCAAGTCCCTGCGAGGAGGTTGCTGTGAACACCCTTGCGCCGGCTGCCTCTGCTGCTGCAGCCGCGCTCATCACGCTGTGCTCGGATTCCATAGTAAGGAATCTGGCATCAAGTTCCCCGTCGTACACAAAATCGGATATATGCTCGATTATCAGCGTTTGCGGTGTGATGGGATATGCAGGCACAACCTCTACACGGCAGAGTTTTGCGCCTATGGCAACAGCATGATCGCCTGTGATCACTTTCTTCATACCCTTGCCCTCAGCATTTTTATGGCATCCACAGGACATTCGTTGGCGCAGACCCCGCATCCCTTGCAGTAATCATAATTGGTCATGAGATCGCCCCGATCAGAGATGCGCACGATCGTGCCCTCAGGACAGTAGAACCAGCACAGAAGGCACATGGTACACTTCTCTTTATCTCTCAGAGGTCTGAAGGTCGCCCAGCCCATGACCTTGTTTTCAATGAAACTTCCAGGTCCGATAAGGCCTGCCTCCGTCTTCCCTTCAATAAGAGCACCTCCAGCTGGAAGTTCCTGATAGGTAGGAAGCCACTGCTTCTTTGGCTCAAGTTTTTTTACTCCTCTGCTCCTGCCTGTAACAGTCCTTTCAAACGCTGTCCTTGCAGCAAGAGCGTTCCGCTCCCCTGTTTTTTTGCCAAGTTTCTCACCGAATCTTGTTCCGATGGCATCCTCAAGAGAATCAAGCCTGACAATGCCTGTTGTCTTTGCAAAAGCTCCCAGAATCGCGGTATTGGTTATCGGGGCTTTCAGTATCTCAAGAGCCACGGATGTTGCATCCACTGCTGCAGTTCGAACGCTTACGCCAAGATCAATGTCATCAGGTTCTTCCTTTGAATTTATGACCACGGTTCCTTCTGGTTTTAACCCTGCCACGACATCTATGGTATCGAGAAGGGAATCGTCCAGCACGACCACGCAGTCTGGAGCATATACCTGCGTCTTGCTGTATATCTTTTTAGAGTCTATCCTGGTGAAGGCAAGGACTGGAGCACCTCTTCGTTCAGCACCGAAAAAAGGGAATGCGACAGCATAGTTTCCTTCGATAACCGCTGCCTCGGCAAGTGTCTGGGCTGCCATGACAGCCCCCTGTCCTCCTCTGCCGTGGAAGCGGACTTCGTACACGCTTTACTCACATGCTCCAGGCATCAGGACAGTGGCACAGTCATTGCATATGAATCTTGGAAGACCTTTCTTCAAAATTTTCACTGGTGCAGGGTATCCACCTTCCCAGATAGGAAGGTCAACCCTTTTGGCATGTTCCATACATAGTCCTTTTCCGCACATAATGCAGACGGCGATCGACTCTTCAGCAACATTGTTTAATGCGCATTCATAACATTTCAACATTGAAATCACCAGTTCTCCTTAAGGGCTACATGACAGGGCTGACATAATATCCGCTTCAGGTTCTCTATATCCTTTTCAACCCTCACAGGATAATCACCCTTCCAGATAGGTGTAAGTTCATAGATAGCGTGCTCCATACAAACACCCATCCCGCAGACTATACAGGCTGCCACTGCATCTTCATCCTTTCCCATTTTAGCACATAAATAACATTTCAAATCATTCACTCTCCATTGCTTTCTCTTCACTTGCCAGGAGACCTTCACTGATCAGCAGATCGCTTCTTACTGCATGGATTTCCTCGACCTTCTGGTCCAGGACCTGGCGGATCTCCTTGACCAGGTCATTGATGTTGCCCCTTGAGCAGGTCTCTCCTCTTGTTATTCCGCTGACAATTGCGACCACTCTGCCTTCTGTCTCAGGGTTCTTTGGCTTCACGAATTTGGTCTTTATCCCTGCTTTTGCGAAATCTTCAAAATCGATGGGATATTCGCAAGCTATGACCGCAGGAATATTGACGTATTTCAATATCTTCTTTGTCTTCAAAACGATGTGGGAATTCACATTCCCCATGTGTATCAGGACAAGTTTGTGCCTGGCGATCTGTTCGATTTCTTTCGCTGTTATGCCGAATTTAGGTCCATAGCCTCTTGAGGTGGCTGAAGAGCCAACATCATCCATCGGGATCCCGGCACCTGCCTCAAGCACAAGCACGCTTACCTGTATCCCTTCTCTTCGAAGACCGTAGGTTATCTCGCATACAGGTTTCGTGATATGCCTTCTCCCAGGTGTCATGGCGATTGCCACAACATCCGGTCTTGCTGCTTCGGATAATGTTCCTCTCTGGGCTATGCCTCCGCCCCTGCCAAGTCCCATTGCTTCTCTGCAGTCAACTAATTGCGTATCTCTTCCAAACATATTATTTTCTTATCCCAAGCGTGGTCTCCCACGTATCAGCATGTCCCTCTTCTTCAGAAAGGATCTCCTCAAGCATGAGCCTTGTAACAGGGTCGCCTTCCTCGATTGCAAGTTTGATATGCTCTTTGTACTGCGCTATGGCGCCATTCTCTTTTTTAAGATCGTCCTGGATCATCTTTTTCAGGTCGCCTCCCTCAACGATCTCTGAAGGCTTCTTTGTCGGTATTCCGCCAAGATAATTGATGCGTTCGCCCAGTTTCTCTGCATGCTTCATCTCATCCTTTGCCGTGTTCTTGAATATCTCAAGTATTTCCGGGCTCTCCATCCCTTCTCCCTCATAATGATGTTTCATGTACTGTATGATCGCGCTCAATTCGTCTTCGCGGTCCTTGTTCAATGCTTCTATTATTCTCTTGCTCATATTTTCCTCCCGAATATTCTCATTGATGAATCAATGACCTCCAGGTCTTCTTCCAGGCACACAGCCGTGTCCTGCTCCTGCTTCTCCACCTTCCATTAATTTCAGTGCTCTTCTGCATGAGGCAACCCCTGGTGCTCCTGAAGTGATAAAAATAACGTTCATGGTCTCAATTATCTCTTCCTTTGTTGCACCGTGGTTAAGGGCGCTCCTCATCTGGGATTCGCAGCAGGCATCGCACCTCTGTGAAGCCATTACAGCAAGCGACATGAGCACTTTCACTTTTGCAGAAAGCGCTCCATCTGTCTGGATGCCATCATCGCATTTCTTATAATGTTCGAAGAGTTCGGGGTTCAACTCCCCCATCATGTTCATGATCTCCGGGGTAAATCCCATTTTCTCATCTATGTTTGCTATTACTTTTTTAGGTTCCATATGTTTTCTCCCATAGTAGTATCATTGTTCATAGTTGAATTTAATCCTTTTCCTGTAATTTTAAGATCACTACTTTAAGTCCGGCTTTATGCCTGCTTTCATCATGCATCGCCTCTGTAAAAAATTGAGAGATTTCTTCATTCCCTTCTGCAAGTGCTATTTTGGCAGCTTCGGCTTTGTCTTTTTCCGTCTTTATCTCATCCTCAAGCATCTGCTGGAGATTTGACTTCGTATCCTTCACCTTCCCCAGAAGCGTGGCGAACTCTGCCGCATGCCTTGCTTCATCCATAGCCACGTTATACAGGTAAAGCGCAATCTCGGGATGTCCTTCATTTACGGCTTTCTGCGACATTGCAAGGTACAGCGCTACGTCCCCTGATTCCGCCTCGAAGGTCTTTTCCATGATCTCTAAAATCTGCACTTTCACACCTGCATATCTACGATTCGCTTAAGAGCGTCTTCTGCTTCTGCTGCAAGTCTGTTCAATTTATCATAGCCGCTGATCGAGCTTGCAGTGCTCAATGCAACTGTGGGGTTATAAAGCGAAACCTTTGTCTTTCCCCTGTCCGCGTATACCGCTATTTTGCATGGCAGAATGAGCCCTGCCTGCTTATTGATGGATAGACCCCTGTATGCAAGGTCTGGATTGCAGACATCGAGTATGATATAATCATCGAACTCGACCTTGAGTTTCTCGGCAAGGATCTTTTTTACATCGATCACGCTCAGCACCCCCCATTTGTTGTCCATCAGGTCCTTTGTGAGTTTTTCGACCGCGGATCTTACGTTCATTTTTGATTCTTTTGTGTAGTCTATCATCACTACCTCCTCCAAACATTTAATGTGCTTCATAGACAATAAATATATCTAAATTTGCTTATGTTGTAAGGAAAGCCCATGTTCTCTCAAAGATCAGCCAGGCTGCTTCCTTTCCATGTAATGGAAGTGCTGGAAAGGGCAAAGGAGCTTGAGCGAACAGGAAAAAATGTAATCCATCTTGAGATAGGCGAGCCCGACTTCCCCACAGCTCCCCATATCTGCGAGGCAGCGTTTCATGCAATGAATGCAGGTGAGACAAAATATACCCACAGTCTGGGTCTTCCTGATCTCAGGGAAGCAGTGGCAGAACATTATAACAGGAAGTTCAGCCTGGATCTGAGTTCACAGCATGTCGTGATCACCTCAGGAACCAGCCCTGCGCTGCTCGTGCTGTTCATGTGCCTTCTTGAGAATGGCAACGAAGTGGTGATGTCAAACCCATACTATGCGTGCTATCCCAACTTTGTGGAATATCTTGGTGGAAAGCCAGTATCTGTCTATACTCAGGAAGATGAGGGCTTCAGCCTCGAAACCGTGGCACAGAAGATCACGCCCTCTACAAAAGCAGTTCTGATCAATTCGCCATGCAATCCCACAGGACATGTGATGGGTGCAGACACCATGAAAGCCATATGCGAAGAGGCAGGATCAGTACCCGTGATCTCTGATGAGATATACCAGGGTTTGATTTATAAAGGTGAAGACCATTCGGTACTGGAATACACGGACAATGCCTTTGTGCTGAACGGATTCTCCAAGCTTTACGCCATGACAGGATGGAGGCTCGGATACCTGATCGCACCGCCTGAGTATATCAGACCTCTGCAGAAACTTCAGCAGAATTTCTTTATCTGCGCCAATAGTTTTGTCCAGCATGGCGGCGTTGCTGCACTGAGAGGTTCGCAAAAACATGTGGAAGAAATGGTGGCAACCTATGACATGCGGAGGAAGTATATCCTCGGTCGGCTCAAAGAGATCGGTTTCAGGATAGAAAGAGAGCCAGAAGGGGCGTACTACGTCCTTGCAAATGCCAGGGAGTTTGGCTCTGATTCCATTGAGCTCAGCAAGCGCATACTTGATGAAGCAGGAGTTGCTGTCGCTCCTGGCATAGATTTTGGAGATGGAGCTGAAGGTTTCTTGAGGTTCTCGTACTCAGGCAGCCTGGACATGATCAGAGAAGGCATGGAAAGAATAGAGGCGTACCTGAGAAAGTAGCACTGGTTAGATCCACGGCTTTGCTCAGGATTTATTTGAGAAAGAAATTTATATTCAGAATGTATCCAGAAGGTAATAATTATCATGTATATCCATTTAATAAATAGAGACGTTGTATGACGAAAACAGAAATGCTTGAAAAAATTTTACGAGACATCAATAATATAGGAGGTGTAGAAGCAGTTGCATTAGGAAGCAGAGATGGTTTGCTCATATGTTCAACCATGGCCCAAAACCTTCATGCTCAAGCCTTTGTGGCAATGCTGGCAACAATGCTCGGAGCGGCTGAAGTATCATCTGCAAAGCTTGGGAAGAGCATCCCAGATAGGATAATTGTGGATTCAAAAAATGGAAAGATTATCGTAAAAGAAGCTGGAAAAAAAGCATTGCTTGGTGTTATGACACGTTCTGATGTTCCTCTCGGGATGGTTCTGATCGGGATGATAAAAGCATCAGAAAGTATAGTACAGATTATGGGTTGAAGATTTTGGCAATAAGGAAGATGAGGAAAGATTATTAATTACAAAGATATATATGCTTATGACGTAATAATTATTGATGGACTTCCCCCCTCCTTCGATTCTGTTATTCTGTGACTAATATGAGAAGGGAAGTCCCCTGCTACTCTCGACAAACGTTTCTGGGATAGGTTTTGTGATTGCAGAGGAGACATTCATCTCTGTTTGACAAAAAATGCCTGCTATTTAATACTTCTGTATGAAAAGTACACAAAAGTGATCATGACTAGAGCAAGAACTAATCCGAAAAACCGCTGCAAATCATATCCTGTAGTAGCAGGACATTGCAGGATAGAATAAAAAAGGTGAGGTATATAGATTAATGTCACGTGAAAGATCAACACGAAAGCGAAAACCGCGAGCAATAGAAAAGCTTTCTTAAATTCATTGAAGTTTAAAAAAATCTTCGCTCTGATTATATCAGGGTCTTTTTTCCATAGATATACACTTATATACATTAATAAGAAGAATGTTATTATAATTATAGGTAAAACCACTATTTCGTTAATGAGTATCAAAAAGTTGCTCACATCAATCATAAATCGCCATCACCTGCAACCAATGATATGGCAAAATTAGTGTTTAAAAATGACTGACTCAGGAAATCTTTTGCCCCTGATATTACTTTTTTTTTTGCAATCATTATGATTAGATACCACGATTATCTAATCATATTTAAGATTTGTCTCTTGATTTCAGCTCGATAATGATAGAGGCATGTCTGAGCCTGCAGGCACTGGTTTAGACGAACATGCCGTCAGAGAGATTTTTCTTTACCGAAGGACCTTCTATTTTCTTGATGGCCTTCAGAAAGTCATCCATCCCGATGCTGTGGCGTTCTTCTCTTACAGCAAACATCCCAGCTTCCATCGCGATCGCCCTGAGGTCTGCGCCTGTCCCGCCATCTGTAAGCGCTGCGAGTTCCTCGAAATTCACCTCATCAGAAAGCTTCATTTTTCTGCAGTGGATCCTGAGAATCATCGTGCGGGCTTCTATGGTCGGCATCGGGATCTGTATGAACCGATCGAAACGTCCTGGTCGCAGGAGCGCGGCGTCAAGGATATCAGGTCTGTTCGTAGCTGCGATGATCCTCACATTTCCCCTGGCATTGAAACCATCCATCTCTGAGAGAAGCTGCATCAGCGTGCGCTGGACTTCTCTATCGCCAGAAGTAGCTGTATCAAGGCGTTTTGCGCCTATTGAGTCAAGTTCATCAATGAATACTATACTCGGAGCTTTCTCCTTTGCCATCTTGAAAAGATCGCGCACAAGACGCGCTCCTTCACCAATATACTTCTGAACGAGTTCTGATCCCACGATCCTTATGAAAGTCGCTTTTGTCTGGCTTGCCACTGCTTTGGCGAGCAGCGTCTTGCCAGTCCCGGGCCCCCCGTACAGCAGCACCCCTTTCGGCGGCTCGATGCCGATGCGCTCGAACACCTCAGGTCTTGTGAGCGGCATCTCCACAGTCTCCCTGACTTCCCGGATCTGCTCGTCCAGACCCCCTATATCTGAGTAGGATACGTCAGGCATCTCTATCACTTCCATGCCATTCACAAAAGGATCACGCGAAGAAGGCAGGATGCCTATTACTGCAAGGGATTGATAATTTAAAGAGACGCGTGCTCCGGGCATAAGCTCTGAATTCTCTATAAACTGAGATGAACCCACCACGAACTGCGGACCGGTGCTGCTTCTGATTATTACCTTGCCATTCTCGAGCACATCCACGACATTGCCTACAACCAGCGGGGGAGCTTTGAGTCTTTCGAGTTCGCTTTTCAACTGCCTGAGCTCTCGTTCGTATTTGAGTTTCTGATTCTCGGTAAAACGTCTTTCCAGTTCTATCTTGTTTGCCTGCTCCCTCAGGAGATTGTTCCTTTCCTCAAGCATCTTGATTCTATCCATCAGGTAGCGGGAAAAATCATCGCCTCCCAATCCTATCGGACCTTCACGGTTTTCCTGAGCTTCAGACATTTGTTATCGAATGATATTTAAGCGTGAACGGTATATAGAGTTTTCGTCGAGATAGAATGCAATGCGAAATATGCGGCAATGACATTAAAGGCAGTCCTGTCAGAGTGACAGTGGAAGGAACTGTGCTGGACGTATGCGGTAAATGCGCACGGTACGGGAGACCGGCCGATAAATGGAGCCCCGTATCAAGAAAGATGGCACCTGTTGAAAGGGTTATTGTAACCCGGCGGCCCAGAAGGGATGTTTTCGATAAACTCCAGGATGAGATAGTCCCTGACTATGCCAGGATAATAAAGCAGGCCAGAGAATCACATGGCCTGACTGTAGAGGAACTTGCCTCCAGGATAATGGAAAAGTCAGCCCTGATCAGAAAGATAGAGCGTGAGGAACTTGTACCTGAAGATACGGTAAGGAAAAAACTGGAGACTGAATTGAACATAAAGCTAACAGAGAAGATCTCAATGCATGATCAGCGAGGCGGCGGTTTCATCAGGGAGACCACGCTCGGAGACGTGGCGATCATAAGGAAAAAATCAAAATAAGCAGCATACTGCCGCTCAGGACAAAAGGATTTCAATGAAAGCATAACATATAAGCACATCAAAACACATACTACATATCAGGGAGGAATAAGCATGGAAGTCAGGATGCCGGTTAAAGAGATAATGACAAGAGAAGTTGCAACGAATGAAATCAAAAGTGATGTACCGCAGATAGCTAAAAAGATGCTGGATCTCGATGTCGGCAGCGTCATAGTGACGGACGGACAATTTCCTGTGGGGATTATTACAGAACGCGATATCGTCCGCAAAGTGGTATCCAGGGATCTTCGACCGAGCGAGGTGTCAATAAAAGAACTGATGACGACCCCGCTGATAACAATACCTTCAAATGAAAGTGTCACGGACGCCATGCATAAGATGGTGAAGATGAAGATCAGGCGACTTCCTGTGGTTGAAAATACAAAACTCGTTGGCATTGTGACAGATATGGATCTCATCGCGGTCTCGGCAGAAATGGGAAGTATCTTCTCAGATCTTATCAAGATGCACAGGGAGAAGATCTTTTCAATGGAGGAACCTGTGAAGATCCATCGAGGGATATGTGAGGAATGCGGGGATAACGTGGATGATCTACTGCTTGTGAACGGAAAGCTGCTCTGCGAGAGCTGCAGGGAAGCGTAGCATCTGAAAATAACATATATATACATGATAAATGGAGTATGTTATGATGAAAGTGGAAGACGTAATGACAAAGAACCCTGTTTTTTTGCACGATACTGATTTTATGACCCATGCCCGTTCTGTGATAAGGGACAGGCACAAGCGCACGCTGCCTGTGCTGGACAATAAGAACAGGACAATAGGGATATTGACCGAGAAAGATATCCTGAACATATACTCAACAAAATCCAATGTCACGGTGGAAGGTTTTGCATCACAATTCCCTGAGGTTTATCCTGAAACGGATATGATGCATGCTGCAAAATTGATGATAGATGCAGGACTTGGTCGTGTCCCTGTACTGAAATCAGGTCAGGATAAAAGCCTGGTGGGTATTTTAAGCGTGGTGGACATTTTCAGGAATCTGAATCTGGATAAGATCCCTCCGAAGAAAGTCGAAGATGTGATGATCACTGATGTAAAAACATGTTCTCCAAAGGACAGCATTGCAAAAGTGTGGCTGAACATGAAAGAATCCGGATTTTCGGGATATCCTGTGGTTAAAGATGGAAAATTGATAGGTATGGTAACAAGGAGAAATATCATCAAAGCAGGCTATGCAAGGATAGAGAAAGAAGATGATCACGGGACAAAATCCACCATGTCCCCACCTGTTGAGAAGATCATGAGCACTCCTGCGTACACTCTATCTCCGCAGACCACATTGAAAGAAGCGATCCAGGCATTTTTGAAACTTGATGTGGGCAGGCTTTCTGTGGTGAATGACGGGAATCTTGTGGGTATAGTGGACAGAAGCGATATAATAAAAGCATTGATTTAAAGGTGTTTTATGAACAATCTTGGCAAAAAAATAACAACCGTAACAAAAGAAGTCCGTGGCGCGTACAATCGGAACATGGGACCTCTTGATTTTAAAACCAGAATTTCCGAACATCAGGGGGATGTGATGTCCATTGCATCCAGAGAAGTGGTGACGATTCCCCCAACCATGCCTATTATAGACGCAGTTAAAACCATGTTAAATAAAGGCTTCAGAAGGATCCCTGTCGCTGATGCGGGCACAAACCGCTTAAAAGGCATAGTGACATCGCAGGATATAGTGGATTTTCTGGGTGGAGGACAGAGACACCTCATAGTTCGGAACAGGTTCAAAGGTAATCTCCTTGCTGCGGTCAATGCGAGCATCAGCGAAATCATGGAGGAGAATGTGATCTCGCTCAATGAAAAGGATTCGCTCAAAGACGTTCTGAGCACGATGATAAAAGAGAATGTGGGAGGGATCCCGATCACGGACGGTGATAACAGGGTGAAAGCCATAATTTCTGAGCGCGACTTTGTCTTTCTTGTATCAGGAGTCATCACAGGCAAGACAGTGGGCGAATACATGAGCAAGAATATTGTCACTGCTCCGCCTGACATGACAGTGGGTACTGCGGCAAAATCGATGATAAATAACGGCTTCAGAAGACTTCCCCTCATCAGAGATAACGTGCTCGTAGGCATAGTAACAGCCTCGGACGTATTGCGTTTCCTGGGGAGCGGAGAGATGTTTGACCGACTTGTCACAGGAAATGCCAGGGAAGTCTTCGAGGTACCGATCCGAACGCTAATAAAGAGGGACGTTATTTTCACGGGTTCTGATGTGGATCTCGGAGATGCTGCAGCCACAATGCTTGAAGAGAAAATAGGTTCGCTTCCTGTGCTTGAAGACGGTGAGCTGAAAGGGATCATTACAGAGCGCGATTTTGTCAGGGCTATAGCTGAATGAGGACACGCTTATGAAAATCAAAGAAATTATGAGCTCACCTGTGTACGTGGTGTCGCCTGACGAGACGGTGGCAAGAGCCAGGAACCTGATGCTGCGCCATAAAATTGGACGGCTGGTCATAATAGAGGACAACAAACAAACTGGAATAGTGACAAAGAAAGATATCAGCAGGAGGCTTGACCAGGCAGAGCCGCAGTGGAGGCGAAGACCGATCGATCATATCCCGATCAGGAAGGTCATGACCGAGGGGCTGATCACGATATTTCCAGACGCCACGCCCAGACAGCTTGCTGAATTGATGAGTGAAAATAATATCAGCGGGTTGCCTGTGATCAATAACAGGAATGAAGTGATAGGGATTGTCACAAAATGGGATCTCATCAGATATTTCTCAGAACTGGATACAGAACTTAAAGTGAAAGATTTGAAAATAGATATTGCTCTCACTGTACACAGGCACCATACCATAAGCCATATACTTTATGAACTTGAGGCAAATTCAACAGACAGAGCAATCGTTCTTGAAGACAATGATAAGCCGGTAGGGATCATCACAAACTCGAATCTCGCGTTTACAGAGATGAAAAGCAAAACCGGGGGTCTTCCTCAGAAAGAAATAAAAATGACGCGCAAGAGCAGCCATGCTGGAAAGAAACAATATAGATATATTCAGGAGGTGCCTCTTGTCGCAGAAGACATAATGTCAAGCCCTCTTATAATGGTCAAAAGCGATGATCTTGCCACAGATGCAGCGCGTATAATGGTAAAGGAAAGGATCAACGGAATACCGGTGTTAGGTAACGGGATCATGGGGATGCTGACCGGGGAAAACATAGTGAAAACAATACTTACATTGTGAGGTGAGAATATGAAAGTAAAAGACATAATGACAGATCCGATTGTAGTGCACAAGGCAGACATGATTTCTCATGCGATGGAATTAATGAACAAACACGATACACGCAGGCTTCTTGTGGTCAATGGCAGCGAAATCCTGGGCATTATTACGATGAGGAGTATTGCAAGAAAGCTCGGAACATGGAAGAAGTCAAACCTTCCAGCCTCCTCGCTGCATGTTGCCACAGCCACGACTGATCTGCTCACAAAAGTGCTTCCAGACACAAGCTTCGATGATGCGGTTGCATTGATGGACAGAGCAGGCGGGGTGATTGTTGTGGTTGATAATGGCAGGATCCTTGGATGGGTGACGCCACATGAGATCCTTAAAAATGCAAAGGCAGTAAAAGGCTATGCTGCAGAGGTAATGAATGAACCGATAGTTGTGAGCCCGGGCGAAAGGGTGGCGCATGCAAGGCGCCTGATCCTGGACAACGATATTGGAAGGCTCCCTGTGATAGAAAATGGTGATCTCGTAGGTATAGTCACAGAAAGGGACGTTGCAAAAGGCATGATGAATTTCAGGACCCTTGTTCCGGATAACCAGCAGGATGAAAGGATCAGAAATCTGATCGTGGGCGATATCATGACACATAATGTGAAATATGCCAGGACAAATACCCCGATATCTGAGATAGTCTCATTGATCCTGAACGAGAACATAGGTGGAGTACCTGTTCTGAATCTCAAGAATGAACTTGTAGGTATGGTCAGCAGGAGAGGGATCATAAGGCTCCTGGTGGCAAAAGGATGAGACGGGACGCCTCTTCTGAACTGATCAAAAAACTGGATCTGGAAAAAGTATCAGGTCTGCTGGATATTCCTGATTACAGGCTCACCGGCGCGATCGAGAGGAAAACACTCCAGCATGTTGCTTCAAGACCAGAGCTGTTCAGGTTCGATAAACCGATCTCTTCAGTAGAAGGCGGCACATCCATATTCATAGAACCTTTCGACATCGTGCGCGGTTTTCCCAAGATACAGCGCACGCTGGTTCTATATCCAGGGCTTGTGACCCATTTCTCTTCCTGTAATAAAGTTGCAGTTGAAGAGAAAATGAACGGTTATAATACGAGGTTAGCGCTTGTGGGAGACGAGCTTGTCGGGCTGACCCGCGGCGGTTTTCTGTGCCCATACACAACTGAAAAAGCAAATGAACTCGTTGGGCTTGAATTCTTCCTTGATCATCCTGACCTTGTCATATGCGGCGAGATGGTAGGACCGGACAGCCCTTATGTCCCAAAATCGATCTATGATATCGAGTCCCTGGATTTCTTTGCTTTCGATGTGAGAGAGAAAATATCGGGAAAGCCCATGCCTGTGATGGAAAGGCGTGGACTTATGGAAGAATACGGGATCAATTCTGCCAGGTTCTTCGGGGAATACGATGTGGAGGAAGCGCATAACGAGATCACAGGGATAATCAAAGGCTTCGGCGACTCGCTGCACGAAGGCGTGGTGATCAAAGATCCTCAGATGGTGATAACACCTGTGAAATATACGAGTTCTCTGAGCAACTGCGCTGATCTGAGGTATGCGTTCGAGTTCTACAATGACTATGGAAGGGACTTTTTCTTCCCAAGGGTGTGCAGGGAAGCCTTTCAATCCATGGAATGGGACGAGGATGAAGAGAGCAGGAGGAAAAGGTGCCTTCGCCTCGGGGAGAGCATACTTCTGCCCATGATAGAGACCATTAAAAAGAAAAAAAATGGGGAGAGGATCGCAGAGAAGGTGCAGATAAGGGTGAAGAACCTGAAGACAGCCCTGGATTTCGAGACTCACCTGAGAGTGCTTGGCGTGGATGCTGTTTTTGAAGAACCCGAGCAGATAGGTGACGAATACCTGATCAGGATAAGGAAAATATACCACAGCACCAATGATAAGACCGAATCGATCCTGCGCGGAGAGATGTGGAGCTGAGGATCAAATTCGAAAGGTATTTAGTCGTTCTCTGTCATATGATAACATGGGACATTTCATATGAACAGCACTGATGACAAAGTCAGACAGATCGAAGAAGGACTGAAATATCTTGCCGAACTTGATCTGATCGATGATTTTTATGACACTGTATGGAAGGAAGGTGTGACCAGGCTGCTGGAAAGATACAAGGATCAGAGCGAATACCGTGATCTATCCCTGGAAGAGACGGATGGGGTAAAGAGAAAGGTAGTGGAATGGTTCGGAGATGATTATGGGCTGGCAGAGATAGATGATGAGTTCTGGATGGTCTCTGTAGGCAGTATCGATGAAGGCGGCAACAAGTGGTGGTATAAAATAAAGCTCAACACCGATGATCCAGAGAATGCCAAAAAAATCGTTCTGATGGAAAAGTGCCTTCCTGGAAAATATTGCAACGTGTTACTGTAAAATATATATCACATCTCAGCTACTTCTGTGATCGAAATGGATCTTGAGAAAATACGGCTTGATTTTCCCGCACTTGCGAAGAAGTGGAACGGTAAGCAACTGATCTATTTTGATAATGCATGCATGACCCTGAAGCCAGGGCAGGTCATGGATGCCATGGATAGATACTACAGCGATTATCCGGTATGCGGCGGACGCTCTCTGCACAGGATGGCAAAGCAGGTGGATGAGAAAGTGACTGAAAGCAGGGAAAAGATCCAGAAGTTCCTGGGTGCAGCACGACCTGAGGAGATAATTTTCACGCGCAATACCACAGAAGGACTCAACCTTGTTGCCAACTGCCTTGAATTCAAAAAAGGGGATATTGTCCTGACAACAGACAGGGAGCATAATTCTAATCTTATCCCATGGCAGATTCAGTCGCATAGAAAGGGAATAAGGCACGTTATTGTTTACTCAGATCAGGATAATACCTTCGATCTTGCGGGATTTGAAGAGATATTCAATAAAAATAATAACGTGCGGCTCGTGAGCATGGTGCACACAGCTAATCTGGACGGCTATACCATCCCTGCAAAAGAGATAGTGAAGATCGCGCATGATCACAGCGCTCTCGTCATGCTTGATGGAGCCCAGAGCGCGCCCCACAGACCTGTGGACTTAAAGGCGTTAGATGTGGATTTCTTCGCGCTCTCGATTCACAAGATGCTCGGACCCACTGGCATGGGCGTGCTTTACGGAAAGCAGCATCTGCTCGAAAAGATGGCGCCTTTCATGGTAGGAGGAGATACAGTGAGCGATACCACCTTCGAAGCCGCAAAGTTCCTGCCCACTCCTGAGAAATTCGAGGCAGGGCTGCAGAACTATGCAGGTATCATAGGTTCAGGAGCTGCCGTGGATTATCTTACAAAGATCGGGCTTTCGAATATAGAAAAGCACGAAGAGAGACTGAACAGGATAATCACAGAAAGGATAAAGGACATACCAGGGTTGACGATCATCGGACCTCAGGATCCGGGGCAACGAGGCGGAATCATCTCATTCACGGTCGAGCTTCCAAAAGGAGGCGATGCCCATGATATCGCCATAGTGCTCGATGAGACCGCGAACATAGCCGTGCGCTCAGGCGCTTTCTGCGTGCATTCATGGTTCAATTACAGGAAATGCCAACCTGCTGTGCGTGCCTCTCTTTACCTGTACAATACAGAGGATGAGGCAGAGACCTTCATAGATACATTGAGAAAGACAATCAACCTGTTCAATCCCTGATACCTACTGTTGCCTGAACCATTCGATCGTTTCTTCCAGACCTTTTTCCAGGGAAAACTCAGGCGAAAATCCGATCTTCTTTATTTCACCGATATCTGCTACACTGTGTTTTATATCCCCTGTTCTTGGTTCCTTGTATATGATCTCTGATTTTGACCCGGTCAGTTCGATAATCAACTTCGCAAGTTCATTGATCGATACTGCACTGCCGTTTGCCACATTAAAGATACCTCCTTCTCCTTTTGACATCGCAAGCTCGTTTGCGAGCACAACATCCCTGACAAAGATAAAATCGCGTGTCTGCGACCCATCGCCATAAATGGGTATGGCCTCATTTCTCAAGGCTTTCCTGATGAAAATAGGGATGGCTGCAGCGTAAGGGGATGCGGGATCCTGTCCTGGGCCGTAGACATTGAAATAACGCAGCGAGGTGGTTTTCAGACCATATTCCTCATAAAATATTCTTGCAGCATATTCGCAGTCGAGTTTTGATATCGCATAGGGAGATCTGGGAGCAGGGATCATATCTTCTATTTTCGGGAGTGCGGGCAGGTCTCCATACACTGCTGCAGAGGAGGCGATTATTACTTTTTTTACATCGCCTTTCATTCCAGCGCCTAGGACGTTCAGCGTCCCGATCGTGTTCACCTCTATGGTCTTAACTGGATCTTTCATGCTCTCGACCACAGACACGAGCGCTGCTTCGTGGAATATGTAATCTATGTCCATGACAAGTCTTTTCAGCAGCTCAGCATCGCGAATGTCCCCTCTCACAAGTTCAAAATCTTCATTTTCAAGAAAATGGTCAACATTGGCTTTTTTTATTTCCAGGTCAGGATCAAAATTATCCAGGCACAAGACCTCAAAGCCCCTGTCCAGTAAATGACGGACTATATGCGACCCTATGAACCCTGCGCCGCCTGTCACCAGACATTTCATGCTTTTGAAAACCTCATGATATCCTGGTTTGTAAAATGGGAGATACAGTCTATCTTCCCGCCTCCTGCCCATTTCAAAAGACATACCCCGTCAGGATCGATATATACAAAGGTATTGACATCTCGACCTTTTTCATTGACCCAGCAGCCAGTGTTGACGAATAACTTGTGTTTCAGGAGTTCATCTGCCCCGGGAAGATACGTGCTTGCCTGATGCGTATGACCAAATACCACAACATTGGCGTCTATCGTATCTTTCTTGAGGTTGAAATAATTCTCTTTCACTATTTCTTCAGCACTTTTATCCTTTGATTTTCGAAACCTGTTGTAGAAGCCCCGCATGGAAGACGTGATTATTCTGGGAATCACACTAAGAAGGACAAGATACGTGAGAACTGAGAATACAATAGAATAAAGGATAGAAAAGATCTGTGTATTTGTTACCCCTGCTGCCAGAATAACCATCATACCGGCAAATGCGATCAAAAAAATATATTTAAACCAGCCTGATACATTCCTTTCTTTTACCACTTTCCTGCTCGATAGAAAATATCTAAATAAAGCCGCTGAAGCGATGATCCCTGAAGCAGCACCTATACCTCTGGTGATGATCAAATCCGGAAGGAAAGCACTCAGTAAAATGAATGCAAGCCACAGTATGAGCAAGCCTATGGAAACAAGGACTGACAGTCTTTTTGTAAAATGAACGTTCGCAAGGTCCTGGAAGAAATCTATCGGATCAAACCTGGTATTTATGATCCTGCTCAATGTATAGGTTATCTGCTCCCTGTCGTATTGATGACCGTGAAGGAAAGAATACCGAAGACCATTGACTTCGACCCCTTTCTTCACTTCATTTTCAGGAGGATAATGCCTTGGATATAAAAAGAATTTATTCTTTCCTTTCCAGTCAAAGGATTTTATTTTTTTCGCCACTTCCTCCATATTTTCATCATGGTTACCTGTAATGTAGATCTTATCGCAATCGATCTCGTGTAGCAGAGAAAACGGCGCTGTCGAATCTTTGATAACGCTGTTCCTGTCCTGTTCCCTGGGACCCCAGAGCTCCAGGACATCTCCTAGAAGGATAAGCTTCGCAGGAGGTCTTATTGTTATGGTTTTTCCACCTTCCTGTTTGCATTCGACTGTCATGGTTCTGCCTTCAGGAGGCAGATCCCTTATCCATTCCAGGAAACTGCAGAATTCAGAAAGATTGGGTCCATAGTTATCCTCGCCACCCATGTGCAGATCCGAAACAACGATAAAACTCTCTGGCATCTTAATCCCCTGACGTATTTAAATGTGCATGGTATTAAAACTTTCAGTATGATCATTGATGTTTTTCAGTTCATGGTACCTTGAAAGCAGGTACCACGAACTGAGAAGGCAGTAATTCCGTCTAATCTTTTGGAGACAGAAACCAATAAAGGCATTATCCCTATTGGCAGCAATTGCCGTGTAACACGTCACCAAGCTGGAATGTGCCGCAGTCGCTGGCTGAACAGGGCCTATGTTGAGCGAGAAACCGGTGATCTTCATGTCTGTGTCAGGTGCTGCCTGGTCAAGATCAATCATGACCTTCTGCCTCTACTTACCAAGTTTCATCAGTGTTTGAAACAGAGACCGCAGTTCAGGCGTCGCTGCTGGTTCGCTTATCTCAACTGTATGTTTCTTCCCTTCTGCTTCGATTGCCAGCCTGTACACAAAGTAATCAGCACCGCGCTCAGGCAGAGGGAACTTTTCAGGTAGATTAAAAAAACCAGCAGCATTCACCATCTCTTGCAGCTTTCGTGCCTCATCTGAAGGAAGTGTTTCAGTATCCAGAGCGACTTCTCTTCGCATACCTGCAAAGCCACCTGTGCGCTCAAGACGGATCCGCATCTTCTGTCCTTCCTGCCTCACTATTTTGTTTTAACAGTGATCCCCACAGTGGACCAGCCCTTCTTGACTGCCAGCTGCTCCTTGCTTCCAGAACCATACATCACCCCTGCTACCTGATATGTCTTGTTCGCAGCATCCTGGAAATTTGATCTGGATCTGAGTCTGTCTCTCAGTGTAATATACCAGATCTTCCCTGCCTTTTCCCAGGAGTATCCACCGATTTCCATAGCAGTGATACAGAATGCGCGGTTCGGGATACCAGAGTTTATGTGCACACCTCCATTATCTTCTGAAAGTGATAATTTCTGATAATCCCTCATATGCGCTGGCTGAGGATCTTTGCCAAGCACAGGATCATCGTATGCTGTTCCTGGCTCTTTCATAGAACGCAGGGCTTTACCGTTCACGTTCGAGGTTAAAAGTCCTTCGCCTATAAGCCAGTCTGCCCCCGCTGCTGTCTGGTTGAGTGCACGCTGCTTCACAAGAGAGCCGAATACATCAGACATGGACTCATTCAAAGCACCTGATTGATCTGAATAGGCAAGTCCTGCCTCATGCTCAGTAACACCATGCGTCAATTCATGCCCTATGACGTCAATTGAAATGGTGAATCGATTGAATAATTTTCCATCACCATCTCCATAGACCATCTGCCGTCCGTCCCAGAAAGCATTGTCGTACTTCTCCTCATAATGCACCGTAGAGTTTATACACATGCCCTTATCATCAATAGAGGTTCGCTCAAACACGTCATGGTACATGTCATAGGTGGCATCTGCACCCCCGAAAGCTTCTTTCACTGCTTCGTCCGTGCTGTTGGCAGGATCCTGCACCTGTACACCCGGAAGCTCCTGCCCATTTTTTGCATCAAAAACATTGAGGCACTTCGCGCCAGATGAAGTTGCAACATAGAATTCACCGAACGCCTCACGTCTTCCACGTATTCTTTCAGATATCATTAAATGTTTCAAAGCCAATTCTCGCTGTTTTGGATCTCCCCTCTTTGCAATCTCCTTCAACATATGCGGAGGGACTATACATTGAAAAGGAATCCTTTCGATCACTGGCTTTTTTCCTGCTTTTCTTCCCACATTTGAAATACGTATATTTTGTATTTTATTTCTGCACATATTTTTTCTCCCATTTATCTCTAAAAGGATCGCCGATATCTCGGCTGCCCTTCAGAAGCATAATTTCCTGAATTCATTCTATTATCGAACCTCTGGCTTTTTTTAATAATTGATACGCATCATATGCCTGGATTATGCCGTATCCTGAGTTATGATCAAAACCTGATTCGCCGATATCCCTGGCTGTCTTTCGAAGCACCGCCTTTACCTGTGCCTGAGTTAACTTCGGTATGGCGCACTTTAATAAACCGACGACTCCTGCCACTATCGGTGTGGCTGCTGATGTCCCGGTATCAGGATCATTGTATCCCTTGAAATGAGTTATCCCGCAAAAGTCAGGTTTTTCTGACGAAAGGGCTGCAGGCCCCTGACTTGAGTAACCTGCCAGTTCTCCTTTGACATTTACTGCCCCAATGGTAATAACCTCAGGATGCCCGTTCGCTCCCCAGATGCTGCGTCCCTCACCCAGATCAGGACCGCAGCGTAGATCCGGGTCTGAACAGAACTCACCGCAGTTTCCAGCACTGAAGCAAACTATAATGCCCTCTCTTATCGCCTCCACCGCCTTTCTTGTAAAAGGATGGTCTGGATCCCTTGCATAATCAGGAGCCCACGATTCCTGATAGCAGTTCCAGCTGTTGGAAAGGATCTGAGGCTTACCGTCTTTCCTGTGATGTTCAATAGCCCACTGGAAGCCGGCTATTGCATTTGAAATTGCACCGTCGATATCTGGAAGGGTTCCAGGAGGATTTTTTAGCACACCTATGTCATAGATCTTTGCTTCAGGACACATGCCAAGAGCATCGGTCGCTGTCATGTTGCCGTGTCCCCCCTCGGCTCCAAAAGGAGTGCAGTTTTCTGGAGAAAAGCCGTCGACCACGATATCACGGGATATTGCATTTACTCCATCATCGCAGATGCCTATAACAACGCCTTTTCCGCGTATGCCTTTAGCCCATATTTTATCTACGCCCAGATATTTTGCAACGCTTCTGAAATCCCCTTTGGAAGTATCTGTGTCGCAGTCAAAGGTAGGTGCTATTCTCGCATCTGTCCACACCTTAATGACATTGGGTCGTGATTCAAGATCTTTCTCTTTGCCCTCATCTATTTCACCCCGCACCAGTAATACGGTCTCATTGGAAGCCGCAAAGCTTGCAGCGAGATGATCTGGCGGGCTTCCTGGAACTGGTTTGAAGTCTTTATCCAGTTTAAATCCGGGAATATCTAACCTGGACGTGATATCCCGCGCAGCTGCTGCAAATCCTGATTCAGGTACCTTCGGTACCCTCATCTCCACAATAACCTTTTTCTTAGCCATAGATTTCCTCCCTTCTCATTTTCAAACTCCCGGATAACCTTAAACAAACGATATGAGTGATCCCTAACTCATCATGTAAATTCGCTATCTTAGTACTTATAAATTTGCTTCCTGATGAATTCATCCAATAATTCCAAATCTCAACAACTGGAGCATGAGCCACTGAGGCGCAGAGAGCTTTTATGAAATTTCTCTGTTCTCCGTGCCTCCGTGACGATTTCAAGAACCAGACACAGCAACAGCGATACCATCGGCCTGTCATGGCGAAGCTCTCGCTTTCTGGCAGGATACATTGTGATAGTATCTTCAGTGCTTCAAGGAGCTATTTAATGCCCAGGACATCTTTCATCTCATATATCCCTGGCCTGGCAGTCGAGACCCACATTGCGGCTCTTACAGCACCATTCGCAAACGCCTGCCTGCTGTGTGCCTGATGCTTTATCTCTATTCTCTCACCATCGCCGGCAAACAGTACTGTATGGTCGCCCACGATATCACCGCCCCTCACAGCGTGGATACCGATCTCTTTCCGGCGCGGAGAAAGACCGTGCCTGCCGTGCACGAACTCCTTTCCGCCGAGTACCTTTGAGATCACCTCGGCGGCTTTCATGGCAGTTCCGCTCGGCGCATCTTTTTTCTGGTTATGATGGGCTTCTATGATCTCAATATCATAATCTTCAAGGTTTCTTGCAGCTTCTGCAAGCAGTCCCCAGAAAACATTCACTCCTATGGAGAAATTTGGTGAAATGACCGCAGCGACATCATTATCCCTGATTGATTTTTCCATTAAAACGCGCTGCTCGGGTGTAAAACCCGTTGTCCCGACCACAAGATTGACTTTTTTTCCAGAGGCTGCGATCACATTCTTTACTGCGGCTGAAGCTATGGTGAAATCAATAAGCACATCGGGCTTTGACCTCTCAAGCACTGAGGAGATATCGTTTGCATCAGAAACAGGAATATCTAATTTTCCTCCTCTGATCACCTCGCCTATATCGCTGCCGATGCCGGTCACATCTATGGCAGAGACGAGTTTCAAATCAGCTGATTTGAGGACATTCTCGATGATAAGCCCGCCCATCCTTCCGCATGCGCCCGTTACTGCTATTTTTATCATGGACAGTTCACTTAATGAGATTGAGATCGTTCAATACAGTTTTCAGCTTCTTCTCGTTCTCGGGGCTGATCGGGGCAAGGGGAAGCCGCGGCTCTCCAGCAGGAAGACCGATAAGTTCAACCGCCTTCTTTACAGGGATCGGGTTTGTTTCCAGAAAGACAGCACGGACAAGAGGAGCAAGTTTAATATGCGTTTGCCTGGCTTTTTCTAAATCTTTTCTGCGAAACGCTTCCACCATAGAAACCACAAGTGCAGGAGCAACGTTCGCAACCACCGAGATCACTCCAATGCCTCCGAGCGACAATATTGGCAGCGTGAGGGCATCATCCCCTGAATAGACCACAAAATCCTCGTCCTGCGTCATTTCGATGATGCGGGTTACCTGCTCAAGGTTGCCGCTGGCTTCCTTTATTCCTGCGATATTACTTTCTTTTGCGAGCTCTGCCACGATCTCGGGTTTCAGATTGATGCCAGTCCGTGAAGGTACATTGTATAAAATCAGCGGAATGTCGACCTTATTTGCAATGGTCTTAAAATGGGCGATCATGCCCCTGTCGTTGGGCTTGTTATAGTAAGGAGTGATCAGAAGCGCAGCATCAGCACCGCTATCCTCTGCAGACTCTGTAAGCTCGATTGCTTCCACGGTATTATTGGAACCTGTACCCGCAATAACAGGAACAGTGGAATGCTCAACTGTGATTTCTATGACCCTTTCGTGTTCCTGGATCGAGAGGGTCGCTGATTCGCCTGTGGTACCGCACGGGACTACGCCAGAGACACCACCTTCGATCAAGAATTCGATGTTTTTCCTCAGACCTTCTTCATCAATCTTATTATCCTTTGTGAATGGAGTAATAAGAGCAGGAAGGACGCCTTGGATCATAACATCTACTTCTTTCTTATGGCTTTTACTCTCAATGCACGCACCAGATAGCCTGCTACGCGGTTCCTGATGACCTTGCTCTCGATATTGGTATATTTCGTGACATTTACTTTATTTTGAGCAAAATCTGTACTGAAGACATCGGGGTACTCCTCAAGCAGCAGAACGACAAGTGATTTGATATAATTAGGTCTGATATTTCCCATGGTCTTTCTCCATTTTCCTTCGCTTACAACTCCATTGTTCATAAGGTTTTGGGAAAAATAACCCTGCACAAGCATACTGATCATTTACATTAATATACATGTTGCGTTATTTCAAAGAAAAAGAAGTGTCTATGGCAATGCAATATGAAGAAATCCTGAAGATGTTTGAATCTATGCATGATCCAGAAGCTGCAGCAGGTATGGCTCGTTTTGGGATCAATACAGAGAACACTTATGGAATATCCATACCTGCTCTGAGAAAGATCGCAAAGGAGACAGGTAGAGACCATCTTCTGGCTCAAAAACTCTGGGCATCTGGTATCCACGAAGCCAGGATACTTGCATGCATGATAGATGCTCCAACTGATGTGACCGGGGAGCAGATGGAACAATGGGTAAAAGACTTTGACTCATGGGATGTCTGCGACCAGTGCTGCAGCAATCTTTTTGATAAGACCGATTTTGCCTATCAAAAGGCGGTCGAGTGGAGCGAAAGGGAGGAAGAATTCGTTAAAAGAGCATCATAATAAAAAGAGAAGCATTGGACAATAGAAATTACGTCAGGAAGGCTGTCAACTGGGCACTTCGCCAGATCGGAAAACGGAATTTCAATCTGAATAGGGAAGCAGTAAAGCTCGCAAAAGAGATCCAGAGCATTGATTCAAAAAGTGCCAGGTGGATCGCATCCGATGCTCTCAGGGAGCTGACAGATAAAAAGGTTCAGGAAAGATTTTAGCCGTGGTAATACGTGGGTTCTTCTTTTTTCTTCTGCGCCTGCTGGAAGTTGATCACAGGGACTGGCATTGATGGTGGAAGCCCGAGTGCCTTTGAGAGCATAAGTGCAAGAGGCGCCAGATTTGCAACCATTGAATTTGCAAGTTCATTCTGTATATCACCTGGAGCTTTCCCAGCATCCCATTTTTCCTTCAATTCTGCCAGGTTTTCTTCGCTGTAATAGTCCGAGACCCCCTCGAACCTGATGTGACCTATGTTCGGGCTGAGGTAATTGATTGCAAATGTGTATTCAACCCTGAGCACAGATTTCTCTCCGAAAGGAGTCTGCTCGACCACTACTAAAGGATTCCTGAGATTGACATCATAATTTATATTGATATTCTTATACTTTCGAATATCCTCTATGCTCGAGTATGTCTTTGATTCTACGCTTATGAGCTGGAAATTCAGGATCATGTTCGCTCTGGCTTAATTATTACTTCAGGGGATATTAACCTATCTTTCATGGATTTAGCTCCTTCGGTTCATGTCTGATACAGAAGACGCCTTAACAGCTGTTTTCCAAGAAATGATGTCTTCAATTTTACAGCACTGTTCCTGCACAGTTCATGACAGCAGTAACATCGTATGCATTTCTTCTGGTCAATGACAGGATACGGCTCAAGCATTATCGCTGATGCAGGACAGCTTTCAAAGCAGATCCCGCATTTCTTGCAATCATCCTCAGAGATGAACACTCTTGAAATATTCTCAGTATTTTTAAAAATAAATTTGCCCAAAAAAGTCGGAAGCCTGTAATAAGCACGGTTCGATTTTTCAAAATCCAGGCTTACATCACTGATCATTTCACCTTTTACATAGATTTTCTCAAGCTCTCCCGTTCCGAATCCTCGCTCATTTGCAAACTTCGTCGTAAGAACATCCATGTGAGAGAATCCCATGATCTCTGAAGCGACCGCATCCATAGCCACGCAGTCAGTGCTCGACAGTATCACCTTTGATTGAATCGGCGTTCCGTTTATGGCGCCTTCTCCTTCCATCCCGACCACACCGTCCATAACAGCAAGCCCTGGCTTCAGAGCAGAGTATATATCCACAACTGCCTGACAAAGGCTTTCCTCTGTCGGCGCCTGCCTGTGTACTGCAGCCTTGCCCGGACCCGGGATCACCCCGAAAAAATTTTTCACTGCGCCCGTGTATTTTGTGAGCTGATGCGTTTTCATTTTTGGAAGTGAAACCAGTACATCGCAATCTATGGCAGGCTTCGCGATATTTATATTCTTCAATATTTTCCCATCCACCTCTACCTGATAGGTTCCGGTTGATTCAAAGTTGATGAGTTTGCCCCCGTATTTTTCAGCAGCTTTCTTCATTCCTGATATATCAAGTGATCTGGCAGTATAGCCGTAAGCCCCTGAACTGTCCCCCACCCACGGGATACCGCCAGCCTCTTTTATTATCTCCACCATTGCGCCCACGACAGCAGGATGCGTGGTTGCTGCCCTCTCAGGCGGGAAACCCACAATGACATTCACCTTCAGAAGCACATCATCCCCGGGCTTGACCACGTTCTCAAGCCCGCCTGTCAGGTCCAGGCTTTGAAGGATCGCGCTTTTGACACGCTGATGTTCGTAATCCTCGCATTTTACAACCGATACCTCGACCATCCTGTCTCCTCTGATAGTCAGAGCAATCCCCGTATTTCCCCAAAATCGATCCTGGCTGTGGAATCAAGCGACAGAGGTGTGATCGAGATATGCCCTTTTTTCATCACTGCCTTTACATCCGTCCCTTCCTCAGCATCCCGGACAAGGTCTCCATTTATCCAGTAGTAAGGTCTTCCCCTGGGGTCAAGGCGCTTTTCAACTCCTGTCAGGAATATCTTTCTTGCAAGCCTTGTGATCTCGATTTCAGTATCCATGGTTGCATGTCTGGGTATATTGATATTCAGCAGGTCCACACCTTCGGGAAGTCCTTTATTGATCACGTTTCTTGCTATCCTGTTCACGAACTTGATCCCTACTTCAAAGTCATAGCTGTACGTGCGATGGTCGTCGAACTTGTCGCCTTCGTCTATGACCTGTATGGATGCTGCGATCGCAGGGATGCCGTAACTTGCTGCCTCAAGTGCAGCTCCGATTGTACCGCTCGTGGATACAGTGTCGGTGCTGATGTTCTCACCAACATTGAAACCTGAAAGCACAAGGTCTGGACGCTCTTTCATTATTGAGAACAGCCCGATGATCACAGAATCGGTCGGAGTCCCGGCCACGGCATACGCCATGAAACCATCCACGTTAGCATGCGATACACGGAGGGGCTCGAATATGGATATCCCTCTCCCAACGCCGCTTTTTTGCGTGGAAGGAGCTACCACAGTCACTTCCCCCAGATCGCGCACGCTTTCGTAGGCAGCTTTGAGACCTGCAGAATATACACCATCGTCATTGGTTATAAGTATTTTTTTCATTGCTATCAGATATGCTCTGGTTCAAATAAATCTGTGGTTTGCCTTCAGTTCACATTTTGAACAGAATGATTAATATATTTTCAATTCCTTCTTCAGGTGATCAAAATGCCTGTCATCACATTGTATTACGACGACCTTGAAGAACTTTCAGGGCTTGATAAAGATACGATCGTTCAGCGCATCCCGATGATGGGATGTGATATCGAACGCATAGAAGATGATCATGTGGACATCGAGTTCTTTCCGAATAGACCTGACCTGTACAGCGCAGAAGGCGTATCTCGCGCAGTGAGGGGATTCTTTGACATCGAGACAGGGCTCAGGAATTTCAGCGTCATCCCTTCAGGCATCAGGATAACAAAGGATAAAGAGATCAACAGGATCCGCCCCTATCTTGCATGTGCCGTTGTCAGGGGGATCAGGTTCAATTCAAGAAGCATTGAATCCCTCATGTCATTGCAGGAATCGCTCCACTGGGCAGTGGGGAGGAACAGGAAAAAGGTGTCAATAGGCGTGCATGATCTCCGCAAAATAAGACCGCCTTTCAGATACATAGCACAGGAACCTGATTTCAGGTTCATACCCCTTGATTTCGCCGGGCCGATGACGATGAGAGATATTCTTGAGAAGCATCCCAAAGGCATAAAGTTCGCGCACATACTTGAGAGATTCGATAAATACCCTCTCATCCTTGATTCGGAGGACAATGTGCTCTCATTCCCTCCCATAATAAACAGTGAGCTCACGAAAGTAATAGAGAACACAGAGGATCTTTTCATAGAAGTGACAGGTCTTGACCCTGCTGTGTCTTTTGCCCTCAACATCGTTGCAGCATCGCTCGCAGAACGAGGGGGAAGGATAGAATCCGTCACAATAAACGGAAAAACAGAAACCCCTGATCTTGAGCCCAGGCGCATGAAGCTCAAGAGCAAAGAGGCATGGGCGCATCTTGGTTTCGAACTCCCTGGTGAGGAGATGGTTCACTGCCTTGAAAAGATGAGATACGGTGCAAAAGCCTCAGGGAATATGATCGAAGTATCAGTCCCTGCTTACAGGTCAGACATACTCCATACCTGGGACCTGATCGAGGATATCGCCATAGGATATGGTTTTGATCGGATCGTACCTGAGCTTCCCTCGACATCCACCACTGGAAGAGCGCATCAGATCTCAAAGCAGAGAGATGCTGTTCGCGAGATCATGGTCGGCATTGGCTATTTCGAAGTAATGCCATTCACTCTGACAAATGATCGAGTTCAGTTCGAGATGATGAGAAGGGATAAAGCAGAAGGCACCACCCACATCCTGTATCCAATAAGCGAGGACCATACCATCGTGCGTCCCGCGATCCTTCCAAATTTGCTCGAGATCCTCTCGATCAACAGGCATCGGGAGCTGCCGCAGCGGATATTCGAAGTGGGTGAGGTCGTGATGAAGTGCAGGAATGAGCAGCGTATAGGATGCGCAGCCATTCATCCCCAGGCGAATTTCACAGAGATCCAGTCAGTTGTTGATGCTGTAATGAGGGAGAGGCGGATGGAATACGAGGTCGCAGAGTCAGGCGATCCTGCGTTCATTGCAGGCAGGCGCGCTGAAATCATCATCAAAGGCAGGAAGGCTGGAGTGTTCGGGGAGATCCATCCAGAGGTGATCCTGAACTTCGGGCTTGAGCATCCTGTGATCGGATTTGAGATCGAGCTATAAGTTCTTTTTCCATTTTAAATAAGCAAATACGCTCATAATGGCTAACACTGCTCCAAACACGCCGGCAGAGGGTAAATTCTTGTTTTCGGGGTTCACTGTTAATGGGAGCGTGCGCCTGAATATCACAACATTGTTCTTTTCGTCAATACCTCTTAATTCCACGTCCAGCAGGTACTTCTTGGCTGAAGCTTTACTATCGACCGCCACCTTTAAGACAGCATCTCCGCTTTCATTGCGCTCAAGTTTCCCGATGAAATCAGATTTCTCAGTGAAATCAAAAGGCTGCGATGCATCCTTGAAAACGCGCAGGGAGACCGATTGGGCTTTCTCATTGCCTGTATTTCTGACTTTTATCCTGACATCTGCCTTTGTCCCTGGGACAAGCTTCTCAGGGGCTGTTGTCACTGAATCAATAATAAGATACAATGAAGGTTTGACAGGTATGGCAAGGTCAAGTGTTTTTGTCCTGTAAGTATTGTTCTCATCGTTTTCATCCTTATAAGTGAGTTCAAGTCTTGCATTGTGTTCCCCTTCTTTTACATTTTCTTCTATATCCACAAAGAAATTTGCTGTTTTGGTGCTGCCTTTCTCGATAATTCCAAGACTGACCTCATCTGAATAACTGTATGTCGGCTTGAAGCCTGAAGGCAGAACCAGCCTGACTTTGACGTTCTCAGCATTCCCTTTACCCAGGTTGTCAATATTCACCGACAGCTTTGCTTCGGTCGTATCGGCTACAAGTTTCTCAGGAGACGTCACAAGCGCTCCCACCACAAAGTCTGCTCTCTTCGGGTCAATGTATAATGGGAACTCCTTTTTTGTCCAGCCTTCTCCTGTTGACCAGCTCAGGGTTACATTGTAAGTTCCTTTGTTGGCATTATCAGCTACCCTGAGTTTGTAGTGCAGGACATAAAATACATTGTTATCGTTCGTACCTGCCGAAGCACCAAGGTCCCTGTCAGGGGAATCGCCTGCTTCAAATAGAAACGGATAATCTGCATCAAGATGGAACCTCAGGTTCTCAACTGTGCCCGAAATAGTATTTACGATTTGCCATCTTACGTCCACATCTTTTCCGGCGTCGGCAGGGTCAGGGATCTGGCTCATAAAATTTGCCTTGATCCTGTTCCCCTGAACACCGGTGAGGGGCGCACCAATAACCGGACTGACCAGTACTGATAAAAATACAATCAGTATACCAAATGCTGCGATTCTTCTATTCATGTTCTCTCCTTAAATACATTCATAAATCTTTTATACATATCTTTAGCATTGATCGAATCAAATATTATCAAAAGTGCAGGGACAGCGGTGATGGCCGCGAGCATGCTCGCTGCAACACCATAGCCCATCATAACTCCCATTTCATTCAAGAAAGACAGCTTGCCAAGCTGCATCGCCTGGAAACCTATCAGAGCAGCAAGCGTTGTCGTTATCATGGGGATGATTACATTATTCAATGAAATCTCCATTGATTGGGCTGGAGATTTACCTGGAAGTTCAAGCCTGTACCTAGTCGTTACCTGAATCCCAAAGTCTATGCCAATGCCCATTATCATAGAAAGTACGCCTGAAGTCGCAGAGCTGAGCCCCATCCCTGTGAGTCCCACGTAGCCCATGGTCCAGATAGTCCCGAAAATTATGGTTGTAAGAGGTGTGAAGCCATATTTTATTGAACGGAACAGGACAAGTATGATGATCAGAATACCGATGAGCGAGTATGCAGAGGTTCTTGACATATCAGGCGAAATGGCTTTCTTTACGACCTGCTGTTCCATACTGGTCCCTCCAAGGTTTGTAATAACACCGGCAGGTTGTGGCACCTGACGTATGATCTTTTCAAACTCCATCTCCATGGAATCCATGTCAACGTCATCCGTAGTTCTGATTCTTACCAGTGCCATGGTATAATCCTTGCTGATATAACTATCAAGCAGACCATTTTTATATGTGAGCGTCTGAACATCGCGGATAGATTGAGGGATTTTTCCATCATTGAGATTTTTCAGAATGGATGCCGGGCCTGTGACCTCTATCACGTTATCAGTATGCATTGCAAGATCAGCAATATTATTCATATACTGCAGAACCCTGGGATCCCTTACATCGCGAATCTCATTTGAGCCAGGGTAGTTCGGTTCGATCTCAACCACAAAATACAGGATATTGGTACTTCCGAATTCATCCTCCAAAGTGAAAAGGGTTCTTATGGAGTCCATTTCTTTTGGAAGAAAATCCCTGTTACCCGAAGTCTTCATAGTTATGGTACCCGCCATATAGATGGAAAATACCGTCAGAAAAATCGCGAATGTGAGAACGATATACGGATGGTTTGAAATAAATTCTGAATATTTTCCAATGAATTTTTTAATCATAAAAGCCCCCTCTCAGAATATGTTCTTCTTTTTTGGCTGCAAGTTTTTCAAGTTTCCTTCTTGTGCTCTTTACCTCATATTCTTCTTCCAGCAGTATGAACACAGGGTTGACAAAAAGTGCAGCAAGGAGACAGAATGCTATGCCGAGGGCAAGAGTCTGTCCGAGGTGCTGTATCATGGGCACCGTTGCGAACGAAAGCACTCCAAATCCCACGATGGTTGTTAATCCTGACCCGATGATGGCTGTACCTATCCCATGAACCGTGGTCTTAAGAGAATCAAGTTGACTGAATTTCTTTCCTCTCTCTTCCTTATATCTGCTTACAACGAATACCCCATATTCAACTCCCAGCCCAAGGATCATGGAGCTTAATCCAACCGTGGAAACTGCAAGAGGGATTTTAAGCCAGCCCAGAGTCCCCATTGTCCATATAAGTCCTAATGATAAAGGAACAAATATCAGAAGCCCCTGTGTATAGGAGCGCTGCATAACGAACAGCAGGATCAATATTATGATTGCAGCAACTGCCAGGGTAACAACAGCATCCCTTTTTAGCAGATCAAAAATCGCTACTCTCAGGACCGGCGCACCTGTTACTGTGAATTTCACACCCGGCGGCTTCGGCGTATGATCAACATATTTCTGTACCATTCTATTGAAGCTCTGAATCTTTTCTTCTGCTCCGCCGATATCTGCTGAAATATACATGACCGCAGTACTGTAATCACGACTGAAGAAACTGTCAATGCCAGGTGTTTTTTCAATATCCTCAGGCGAAATCGTCTCTTTTCCCCTGAAAAAACTTGCTGGCGAACCGATGCTGGTTATACTTTCCTCTCCCCGCAGTTCCTGATCAAGGAAAATGAAGGATTGTATTACCCTGGGATCACGAATATCCCGGACTGAGCTCTTCAGATCCACGGACTCATCGATTTCTGCCACTATGATTGACATGTCCTTACCGCCGAATTTATCCGAAACGCGGTCATTGAGTTGAAATATCGGGATTTCCTGTGGAAGCTCTTTCCTGATATCTGAATTTATGGAGAGATCCTTTAACCCTATACCCAGTACAATCGTAAAGACTATGGCGAGTACAGCAAGCAGCTTTGCGTGCTTCATCTGTATATCTGCAAGTTTTTTCAGTCCCTTTTCAAGTATATCAGGCATATTGCTCCTGGATCTCTTTAGTACTTCAGTCCTGTAATTTGAAATAGTACTCTTCGTTCAAGTATTTAAAATATTCCAATTAAAACAACTCTAGAGTGGTTTAATTCAAAACATTTAAGTATTATAGAAAAGATTAATATTTGTGATAGAAAAGCTGAAAAGGCTAGGGCTTACAGGTTACGAGGCATATGCATATATCGCTCTTCTGAAACTCGGCAATGCAGAGGCAAGCGAGATAGCGATCAGGGCAAAGATACCGATGGGAAGGATATACAATGTGCTTTCCAATCTCGAAGAATCCCGACTTATCAGGGCGCAGGATACAAGACCCAGGAAATACGAGTGCGTGGAACCTGCTGCTGCAATGGAGCGGCTTTTAAAGAACAAACAGGAAGAATTCAAACGCGCAAATGAAGAGATGGAAGAACTGGCGAGCAATCTGGCGTCAGAACTTTCCGGGGTGAGGGTAAAAAAGCAAGAAAAGACCTTCTGGACAGTAGCGATAGGAGATCGATCGGTCGAGCTCGCACAGGAGTGCATAACCGGTGCCCGGAAGGAAGTATTGTTTTTTATGGCATCAAAGACCACCTCGGAGAGAATAAAAGACAGGTTAAGAATTGACAAATTTCCAGGGCTCATAAGCGCTATCCATGAAGCACTTAAGAAAGGAGTCGAGGTCAGGGCGATCCTCAACAGAGATGTGGATTTCAGTTCGCTCGAAAGTTCCCCGGCCATCAAAACGCTTCTGAACTACACGGGAAAAGAGTTCAGGTGCAAATTTGCCGCGATACCCGCGACGCCATTTCACATCATAGATGAAGAGAGCGTGCTTCTGCAGATGCTGAATCCACTGGCTCCGGATGAGCTTTTTGCTGTGGTCAATATCAGGGATATGAATCTTGCAGGTGAGCTGAGGAAGAAGTTCTTTGCGATCTGGGAAAAAGCTGAAGATCAGGGAAAATGCGGATCATAAGCCAAGGTCCGGATTCGAACCGGAATGGAATCGCTCTGCAGGCGATTGCGTAGCCGCTCCGCCACCTTGGCGCATGGGCTACATTATGCATTATAGATATTAAGGTTTTTGTAATTTGCAAAAATATATATATATTATTCAACAATAATATATAACATTCCCTCTGAAAAAATCGACGGGATTAGCAGGAGGCAATAAAAGTGTGGTATAGAAAAACAGGAATAATGGTTGCATTGCTGCTGATGTCAGTATTGATATCCAGTGCATCGGGTGCCTATGAGGGCCCGGAAAAATGTAAAGGCTGTCATATTGAGAAATATGAACAGTGGAAAAACAGTCTGCATGCCAAGGCAGTAATAGGTGCCAGCGATGCAATAGCAGCAGGTTATCCAGTGCCAGATGGCGTCAATAAAGATGACCTGCAGTCCACATGGGCTGGCAAATGGAAGGTGCGATGGGTCAACAAAAGCGGGTATGTGATAACCGGAGATGCTGTCCAGTACAATTCCGTGGAAAAGAAATTCGTTGCCTATGATGCAGGACTGATTGTAGGATATAACTGCGGTCCGTGTCATACAACCGGCTATGATAAGAACGGAACCATGTTCAAAGGTGCGAATGCGTATCAGAGTGGAACATGGCAGATGCCAGGGGTCACATGCGAACGCTGCCATGGAGAAGGGAGCGAGCATATAAAAGCACCTGCAAAAACCAATATTAAATTAGATCGTTCAGCTGAATTATGCGGAGATTGCCATGGGAGAACAGATGCATCCATAAATCTGATAAAGACAGCTCTTGATCCAAAGAGAAGGCACAGGGTCCAGTACAACGACTTATACCAGAGTTCAAAGTACACGGCAGGTGTCACCTGCATCAACTGTCACAACTCTCATGACACCACAGATGCGATGTATGCAGATCTCGGCAAGAAATATGATAAGGATGCGCTTTCAAACATGAAACCTGCAAAAATCTCGAATTACAGGGGAACAGACAATAATGTTGGAACCACAGATTATGAAGCAGCTTCAGAACCAATATGCACAGCGTGCCATGTGAAAGTAAGTCCTCTCTATCCCAATGCTATCAAAGTCAAGCTGGAACACGGCAATGCAGTATGCACGGACTGCCATATGGCAAAAAGCAGGAAGACGGCGACTGCATGGGATGAACGAAGCCATACTTTCAAGGTAGATGACAGGTTCAATTATTCCATGGCAAAACCGTATGAGAATTATCCTGAACTCACATGCAAACCCTGCCATGCTGATATGGATTTCAGCAAAGTAAAGCTGAGCAATGCCCTCCACTCAGTGGCTAAACCTGCGGATACAGGAACTCCATCTACAACGCAAAAGACGCCAGGATTCGAGTTGATGGCTGCGATCGGGGCACTGGTTGTCGCTCTGCTGGTGAGAAGAAGATAAGATCGATACTCCTGAAAAAGAGTCAGGTACTGGATGCTCAGATCAACTGAGCATCTAAATTTTATTTACGTATAGGAAAGTATAAACATCTACCCCAAACCTGCGGCTTATTTTTCAGTCGAAAAATTGATGTTCTTGGCTTCCATTCTTGTTTGTGTCTCTAAAAACAAAAGCCAAGACATCAGCAACGATTACGATAACTATCG
>JAPZAV010000002.1 GCA_027460465.1 Candidatus Methanoperedens sp.
GAATAAATGGAACAAAAAAATTGAAAAATCCATGCGTATCCGTGAAATCCGTGTTCCTCACCTGCCTGCCCACCCCTGCGCTCGAATCAGGCGCAGGCACGTCCCTTCCAGATACCGCCAGCATACAGCAGGCTTTCAGAGCGGTCCGCCGCTCCTCCCTGGCGCCGGAATTAAATAATTATACTTCAATATAATCCCGAACAGCGCCCGCGCCAGCTGCCGCCAAAAGTTGCTACACACGAGCGAAGAACATATATCAGCAAAAACAAATTACAGAGTACTCATGATACCATATGAATAAGAATTAACAGAATATTTCAGCAGCAAGGATAGTATAATACTTGCTTGATGAAAAATATTACATAAAGAGGCAAACTGAAGAAACCCTGAAAAGGATTGCAGAGGTTGGGTTTTCGTGAATGATGAAATCGCATCAAGACTTGAACAGCTTGGGGAATATGTGAACATATTAAAAGGCTATCAACATGAAGTATTTTTGGTGCTTGGAGCGCATGATATTTTACCGAGGGATTTTGCTATGAAATTTGCGCCATCTGCTGGATTTAGAAACGTACTCGTTCATATGTACCCAAAAATAGACATCGCACGGCTCTACCAATACGGCCCTCCCCACACCCGCCTCCATCAATCTCTCGCTGCCCGCCAGCGGGCGCAAAAGAACAGGATTCATAACCTCTTATAGATATTTATTCTTAGCTTATCAATTAGTGTCAGAATCTCTTGCTTTTTTCTATCCAGATAATCAGGTCATCAATGATGGATATCTCATGTCCTCTGAATTCCGCATAATTCTTCTCCATGTATTCTATCAACTTTTTATGGGCTCCATCTCCATACGTTTTATAGCCATCCAGAAGTAAAATCACCGTAATAAGTTCACGGATAACTTCATAATATTCTTTCACAACATGGGAAGTGAATTTCTTTGGATCAATGGTGTCTATCATTTCCAATGTAGTTTCCACCATTTTCAATATCGATTTTGCTTTTTCCCTGTCAGGAGCAGTTTTTATTAGACCTTCTTCCATCAGAACACCTTAAGATATCCTTTAAGGATCACTCCATTTATTATGTTATTTTTCAATTCATTACTTAGTTCTCCAAAGTCTTCACTGAAGAGTATGTTGATTTTCTTATTTATTTTGTCCTCAAAATATGAAAGACTGAGTTTTTTTTCTCTGCAGAGCAGGAACAGATCTATATCACTTTCGATCGTATCTTCTCCTTTTGATGCTGAGCCGAACAGAATTATTACATCTGGCAAGCATTGGTTTACAAGATGCTCTATTAAGCCAGATTCACTGATAGTTATTATTGTATCTATTTTTTTCAGGAATCTAAATTCAGCGCTATCCATATTTGCCCAATAAACAGGATATGCAAATATCCTGTGCTTTGTTTTAATAACCAATCCTTCTTTTATTAATTCATTTAAATACAGCTTAACAGATGTAGTTGCAAGGGATGTAATTCTGCTGATTTCCCTTAACTGAAATCCTGCATCTTTCGGCATTGGATTTTCAAAGAAGACTTTGAGTACTTTCCATTTGTTATAATTTTGTAACATATGTGATAATATTGTAACAACTGTAATATTAATGTTTCAGTGGAAAGTTGACCGTCTCATTTTTCTATTCTCCAATCACCCCATTCACCACCGCTTTCCATCCCTCTCTCGCTGCCCGCCAGCGGGCGCAGGAGTCCGACTTCCTGCCCGGCGCTGGATTTTAATATCTTAATTTAATACAATCGCCTGCGCCTTTTATGCTGCCCTCTTTTAATGATATGCCTGTTCGCCCCTCTTTCCGGCTTTCTCGCTGCAGTCTTCTCCAGGGCAGGCATCATCTCTTCCGTTATATCCACATCATATTCCTTCAATACCTGTGAAAAATTCTCGTAATCCCTGCTGGAAAGGATATTAATCGCCTTTCCTTCTGCTCCTGCTCTTGCAGTCCTTCCTATCCTGTGGATATACTGCTTGCTCTCTCTGGGAATATCGTAATTGTACACATGAGAGACGCCACTGATATCAAGCCCCCGTGCAGCCACATCCGTGCATACCAGGACGCAGGATTTGCCGGAATGGAATCGCTCCATAACATTATTCCGTTTGCCCTGGGTCAATCCGCCGTGGATGGCCATAGCATCTATATCTGCAAATCTCAGGTTCTTTGCGACCTTGTCGGTATTTCTCTTGGTATTGCAGAAAACCATCACAAGTCTCGAGTTCTCATGCTTCAGCAGATGCACAAGTAAATTGAATTTCAGATCATCGCCCACATTATAATACGTCTGGATCAGTTTTTTCGGGTCAACATAAGACTCAACTGAAACCTGAATGGGTTTTTTCATGTGGCTGCGGGCAAGCCGCACAACATCTTTTGTAATCGTTGCCGAGAACAGGAGAGTCTGCCTTTCTTCCGGACATTTTCTGATTATCCTCTCAACATCCTCTTTAAATCCCATATCGAACATCCGGTCTGCTTCATCAAGCACAAGGATTTTCACTCTGCCCAATCTGATAGTATTCCTTCCGATATGGTCAAGTATCCTGCCCGGTGTTCCCACCATAACATCCGCGGTCTTCAAACCCTGTATTTGCGGATTGATTCCCACTCCGCCGTAGACTGCAATGATCCCTAACGGTCTGTACTTTGAAAATTTCGTTAAAGCCTTTGCCACCTGCTCAGCCAGTTCTCGTGTGGGAACCAGGATCAAAGCCTGGAGCCCGTTTCCTTTTTCTACACTCTTTATTATGCCGGATGCGAATGCAAGCGTCTTCCCGGAACCTGTTGCAGACCCGGCAATAACATCTTCACCTGCAAGGATCAAAGGGATCGATTTTTCCTGTATCTCGCTTGGACTTTCAAACTTCTCATCTTTTATTGATCTTAAAACGGGCTCACTTATGCCCAGATTTCTAAAACTTTCCATAATTATTTTTCGAAAAAGCGTAATGCTGTTTCTTATTAACCTCGTTAATTTATATATTGAAACAATTAAGAGCTATAAGCACAACTTTATAAAAGTTTAGATTAATTTACTGCTTAAGAGTTATTATTCGCTGATAATGGTGAACACCCTTTTATACTTTTGCCTGTTTTGATAACCGGTTCGAGATTTTCATAAGAGATAGAGGACTGGCCGGAGTGGCTCCGTGCTCGATTGAAGGGGGTGTTCGCCACACGAAAGGCGAACTTATCATCAAGAGGTTTGCTTTTGAAACGCTATTATACCTCGATCCTGACCTCGTCCAGCAAAAATGGTGGAATAAAGACTCCATTCTCAGTAATTATGGCGCTCACGTTCTCCATTGGCGTAGCATCAAATGCCGGGTTGTACACCTCAACATTGAGAGGAGCGATCTGATGGCTTCCAAAGAACCTGAGTTCATCTTCTTTTCTCAGTTCTATCTCGATCTCATCTTCCAGATGCTCAAAATCAAACGTAGATACCGGGGCTGCAACGTAAAACGGTATCCCGTGCTCTTTAGCAATTACAGAATGAGTATAAGTTCCAATCTTGTTGAACACAGCGTCCTGTGTTATCCTGTCCGCACCAACGATCACCTTATCCACCATGCCTTTGCGCATCACATGACCTGACATGCTGTCCGTGATCAACCTGACAGGGATCTTATCCTCCATGAGTTCCCATGTCGTGATCCTGCTTCCCTGGTTAAGGGGACGCGTCTCACAGGATATTACCTTTATGTCCTTCCCCTGCGCCAGCGCAGAGCGTATCACACCAAGCGCGGTCCCCCAGTCCACGCATGCAAGCCTGCCTGCGTTGCAGTGCGTCATCACAACATCGCCGTCTTCAAGCAGCGAGGCGCCGTACTCACCCAGTTTCATGTTCTTCTCCACATCCTCATCAGCGATTGCCTTTGCTTCATCAAGTGCGAACATCCGCGCTTCTTTGATGTTCTTCGCCTCTTCTGTGGCTCTGATGACACGGTTCACGCCCCAGGAGAGGTTGACCGCGGTCGGGCGAGTGTCTGTGATTTTCTTGCCTGCGCACCCCGGACGCGCAGCGATTTTATGGCTTCGCAGAGGGAATCGATCGCAGTGCATTGGATGATTTTATACTCCCCTGGCAGAACGGTCTGGTCTATCATTACGATACAATTTTTCTCAGGCTCCCAGTCGATGGTCCTCATGGCGTCCATTTTACACACATTACATATTTAAACACTGCCGTTTAAATAAAAAACCATGATAGTGCTAAAGCTCGGCGGAAGCCTGATGCACAGTGCGAAAGAGCTTGTAAAAGAAGTTTCAGGATATTCCCATTCTATGGGGGAGCAAATATTGATGGTGCCTGGAGGCTCTATATTTGCAGATACAGTGCGAAAAGTGAAGGCTTCTCAGGAAGCAGCGCACTGGATGGCGATACTTGCCATGGAACAATATGGTTATTACCTGGCAGATGGGACAGAAGCTGAACTGATCGATGATCTTGATACCGACAGCAGTGGAACACATATTCTTCTTCCCTATAATCTTCTGAAAAAGAACGATGAATTGCCACATACATGGAACGTTACCTCTGATACCATCGCAGCATGGGTCGCATTTCAGCTGAAAGCAAGGTTCATTAAAGCCACGGATGTGGACGGTATCTACCTCAACGGAGCGCTCAGAAATGAGCTCAGTGCGGATGAACTCATCGGTAAGGATACCTGCGTTGATAGGGAGCTTCCTCATTTTCTGATGAAGCATAAAATGAACTGCGAAATCATCAATGGAAACTGCCCTGGCAGGTTGATCCGTGCTCTTAAAGGCAATGTGGTCGGGACACTGATTAAAGGATAGATTTAATAACGTTCGATTCTATGGAAGTCCAGACTTTGATAAACAAGGAGAATATTAATGGTAAGAAATGAAGCAAAAAAATGTGTATCCTGCGGAGTAAATCTTGTTGAGCGCGGTTATGCGCGGTTCCCGTGTCCCCAGTGCGGGACAGAGCTTGGAAGGTGCATGAACTGCAGGCACCAGAGCAACCCGTATAAATGTTCTAACTGCGGATTTGAGGGGCCGTGAATTGAATGGGAGAAGTTGCTGCAAAAATAAAAATAATGCCGACCGGCATGGATGTTGATCTTAACATGCTGAAAGAGGCTCTGAAAAAAGTCTTACCCGGGGAAGCACGACTGCACACATTCTCGGAAGAACCTGTTGCATTCGGCCTGAAAGCGCTCATAGCCGTGGTCAAAGTCGGCGACGTTGAAGGCGGAACAGAAAAAGTGGAAGAAGTCTTTAGCAAGGTAAAGGGCGTTGAAAGTGTATCCGTGGTTGAACTCGGCAGGATGTAGAAACTTTATATCCCTGCGAATAGTATTATTTTTCTGCAGGGCCTGTAGATCAGGGGTAGATCGTTGCGTTCGCAACGCAAAGGCCGCGGGTTCGAATCCCGCCGGGTCCATTATTGAAAATAATGCTTCTTCGAGGAAATGCTATGGAGCCAGAAATTTCAGTGATCGTCCCAGCGCTTGATGAAGCTAAATATATTGAAGAGACGCTTCTATCCATTGTAAATCAGAACACGAATGTCCCATTTGAGCTGATCCTATCAGATAATGGCAGCACAGATGGCACTCGTGAGATCGCAGAGAAATATGCTGACAGAGTGATTGTCTGTGAGGAGAAAGGCATAGGTCCTGGCAGACATTTCGGGGCCATGAATGCGAATGAGAACAGCAAATATTTTTTATTCATTGATGCTGATACCCAGATACCTGGTTTCTATCTTGCTTTTTTGTACGAGATGTTCAAAACCAGACCAGAGCTCGTGGCATTTTCAACTGGTTTCAGGTTCTCAGAACAGTCTGAACAGATAAAACTTGCAGAGAGCGTTTCGAATAAATATTTTGTCATGCGGGACAAACTGCGCTCTCCAACTCTGCCAGGATTCAACACATGCGTTCGCCGCGAGGCATATTTCAAATGCGGCGGATATCATAATGTCCTTCTCGAGGATGTGGATTTCAGCAGGCGGATCAATAAACTTGGAACCGTGAAGTTCTTTCCTTATGTGAAGGTAACCAACTCATCACGGCGCCTGGAAGCAATGGGGCTTCTCGGGACTCTATATTATTATACTCAGCTGGATCTGGGATGGGAGCTCAACTCCACATGGATAGACAGGCTCACAAAAAAGCTGGGGATCGCGGATCTCAGGGAATATATCGGGATACGAAAATGAGGCGGTATTATTAAACTCAGTGCACACATCGTCTCAGGCGGGCGCGCCGAAGGGGAGGCGCTGGTCACCGCCCAGTCCATATCGTTTCTTGGCAGTGTGGACCCGAAAACTGGCGATGTGGTCGAGAAGGGGCATGAACTTGAGGGGAAGAACATCAAAGGAAAGGTTCTGGTCTTCCCTGGTGGAAAAGGCTCCACGGTCGGATCGTATGTGATCTACCAGCTCAAGAAGAACGGCGCTGCTCCATCAGCCATGATAAATATAAGAGCTGAGCCCATCGTTGCGGTCGGCGCCATAATCTCTGATATTCCGCTTGTGGACAGGCTGGAGAAAGATCCTGTCAGGATGATAAAGACAGGAGATAGGGTTTTAGTTGATGCAAATGAAGGGAGTGTGGTGATCCAATGAACGATGAGAAAGGTTTCATTCTATTTCTTCATACAGTTTATATATTTTTTTTGCTTCAGGAATTAGATCTATTTCTTTCGGGACCAGTTTTTCCCCCTCGTTGAAGAATTTATCAAAAAATACAACAGAATGACGATAATATTCATCTTTGTGATTCCACATACAAACATTTCCTGGAAAAATACCTCGTATTTTCCATCCTAATTCTTTTAACACGATCTGGGTTTTAATGTGAAATGTATTTGCTGTCATGTAGCCGTACTCTGCTCCTGCTTTCTCACAAAACTCATCATTATATTCACACATAGCCATGAACAGCCCTTTTGCGCCCCTATAATCAGGATGAATAACTCCTGATTGCCAGTGTACGCTCATATTCCCTTTATCCATATTAATTAAAAGAGCTCCTACCAGTTTTTTCTCATCAACATTTTCTAAAGCATTTAAGAACCAGTCCCCCTCCATAAAGCCATTTTCGGTATTTAAAACCTTAATAAGAGTTTCAGACCACAGCACAAATTCGTAGTGCGTATTCCCAAATAACTCGGGATAGCCTGCTCTATAAATCTCGACTATTTCATCAATCTCATCTTCTCTCAAGGGTCGTAACCGATATTTACCATCCAGCACATATTTTTCCATTGCTGGCCACGACATTTTCTTTTCTTTAAGAGATTTGAACCTGCACAATCCCCTGTAATCTTTATAAGGTTTGTATTTACTTATATCGAATTCTCTTTCCAATTTGCCCACCTCACAAAATATTAACGTCAACACGAAGATAAATAACTTGCGAACTATCAAGTGATGCTGAAAGATGTAATCTAAAAAATATCAGGGTGTGCTCGCCCAAAGAGATAGGGTGGGGAGTTCTACTACTTGAGAATATCCCCGGAAGAAGGCTCGTATTTGGATGGACATTTTGTCAGAGGTTTCTTGATCGCCACAAACACGCTGTCGTTGAACTGCCCTGTTACCACGACCTGGACATTTTCAGCTTCGGGCGGGACATCAGGCTTATCCCCCTTATAGAATACGTCCATTGATGCGATGCCATCAGTCATACTGAATGTCCAGATGCGGGTTACTGGATCCCATTGATCCGAACCTTTGACCAGGGTGCCATTCACTATGATTATATTATCGCTCTGGTCTTGTTTCATTGAAACTGCTTCGCTGACCTCGTATGTTCTTGAGACTATGCCAGTGGTTAACGCCATATATGCCAGAAGCACTGCGATTATGGAAATTCCCAGTACCAATCTCTTTTTTTTATTCATTTGTATCCTTACGAACTATAATGAGATATGCGAGCTTAAATGTTTCTTTATTTCACAAGAAAATATTTGTGAACTGAACCCATATGTTGAAAGTATTTACCCATAAGATGAAAGTGCGAACCCATAAGTTGAAAACGTGCCAGTCCTCCAATTCTTTCAGTTCAGGCAAACCTCGCAAACTATCGTTTGATCAAACATTTAACTCCATACACTTAAAAAAGTGATTATTCTAAAAACCGTTTGTTAAAATGTCTTATTTTGTGGGATACTTGAGTGGCTTAGTGTTGAAATCCAAAGATCTTCAGCAGTAATCTTGTTTGGATTATTTGTATATCCAAGTTAAAGATAAGGCAACATAATGTGTTTTCATATTTAAACCGCCTTAAGTTCTGGATTAATTTTACTGCAAGAGGTTTGTGGACATGAAGACTAAAGAAGTCTTAGGAGGGTGCAGGGCGGCTCCACGCAGCAGCATTATATTGGTCAAACGAGGAGTTCTGATATGCCTCTCATCGATTATTTTTAGTTCCCATCCCCTTTCTTGACAATACTTGTTAATGGTATTTATTTCCTTCTGCCAGTTATCATCGCTTTCGAGTTCCTGCAGTTTACCAAGCGATTTAACTTGGAATAGAATTTGTTTTCCCGTAATAAAGGCCGCCCAGCAATTCGGGTATGTTTTTCGTTCTTTTCTTTCCTTATCTGTCCAGATCACTTCAGCCGGCAGCGGTTGAAAGTCGCAGCAATAAGAGTCGTGATCGAGGCAGATATACAGGTCACGTTCTAATCCAGATTCATAGGAAAATGAGGTGATAGATGCTTCTTTTTTCAGGTGCAGCTTAGTTATAATTATAATTCCTCTGTAGCTTGAGGCTTTTAAAGGTATCTCTCGCACCTGAAATGGACGCACATAATTCAAATCTGTAATCTCATTCCTAATGTCAATCACGTTCCTTAAATTATACCTTAATACGGTATAATTAGGTATAATAGGGTATTAATAATTAAATACTTTGCGGTATTATGGGGTAACATATAGTATGGCTAAAATTAAAACCAGTATAGCCCTTGACGAGGATTTGTTAAAATGGGTGGATATACAGATTGAAAAGAGACGATTTGCAAATAGAACTCATGCCGTCGAATATGCCCTTCAACAATTAATTGACGGCGAAAAAATCGCGGGGACAGAATTAAGTTATACAATAGAACCACAATTAGGCTATATGGTAGCTGAAAACCATGGTGGTGCACCATCAAAGAAAAAGCAGATGAAAAAGGGATAAAGATGCTCTCGGATGTTGAAATTGAGGAAGCAATAGAAGAAATCAAGTTATCCACGACAATTTCTGCAACCATTGGATTTAGATTAAGCATAACAAGGAAAGGGCTGGATTGGTTTGGTGGTCGTCAGATAGACCAGGATACAATAACAAGCTCTGCATTGGAGTGTTCAATCCATCATCAGAGTTTATAAGATTCAAATATATGGATAAGTTCTGCCAGTTTATAAAGGAAACTATATGGAACCGCTGAAAGAAAATATAGAGGATTTGCAGAAAAAACGAGACAAGCTAAATTCTTTATACAGAGCGGGAAAGATATCTCCGAGATATAATCAGCATCTCAGGCTAATGCTTGAAAGTTTTAAAAATGTGATATATCACTTACAGCATATCTATGAAGAAAAAAGTGTACTTTTATCTGAGGAGGAACTCAAGAAAATCCGTGATAGAGAAGTAAAACCATTACTTTTGTTATACAGTCTATTTTCAGATAAAATTGAAAAAGAAATGCATGAGAACGATAAGGCATTAGAAAGTATAGCCATGAACTTTTTCCGAATGAATGCTTTGCCTGGAATTGATACAATGGTTATAATAGAAGAAATAGGTTTAAGAGTTGAATTTATACCTGTATATCTCAAAGATGGATCTAGAACTGCATCAAAGAATGCACCGATTATCATTGTAAATAATGAAATTGTAAGATATGTACATAACTGGATATTAATTCTCCATGAAATGAGTCATTTATTGAAAACCTTCGAAGATTGTCTCAATAAAAACAACCCAAGGTTAAATTATGAATGTGAACTCTTTTCAGATTTATATTCAACTCACATCGCAGGATATGCGTATGTAAATGCTTTGATTCAATATAGTGAAAATAGCAATGACGATCCGTATATTTACACTCAAACACATCCTAGTCAGGCTTTTAGAGTGAAAATAACACTTGATCACTTAAAAAGGAAATTTACGACTGCTATCGGCGAACGTACAATAAATAAATTAGAGATGAATTGGATTTCATGGCTTGATAGCGCTGGTTATATTGGGTCAACTATTTTAGATGAATATAGAGCAGAATCCTCAGCCTTAAGAAAGTTAGACGATGCGATCAAAGAACTGGGTGTTTCAAATAGTTACAAAGAACTTATCGAGAGAATTAAAATAGTTGAAGATAATCTTTACGTACAATTAACACCAATAGAGTTACTAAATTATGTTTCACTTTCAGAAGACTTTGGTAAACCAATGATAGATGAAGGTGAGGTAAAAAATATAATTGTTGAATGGAGTAAAGAGCAATATGGTAGGTGAGTGGTTGCGCCTTGTAATTCCAATTGAAGACATTAAAGAATGGGGCGACTTAGCATTTGAAGATCTACCATCAATAGAAAATACATTGCACAATTTGGAAAAGGGAAGGTACAATGTTTTCACTTCTCAAACACAAATCATTCTAAATAGAGCTATTGATGTTCTAAATTGTGCTCAGTCCGAGAATCTAATTTCGGAAGAGGAGAGAAAAAAAGGAGAAGACATCATAAAAACTTCGATAAAAACCAAAGAGATTAATTCAGAAGACTCTGAATACATTATGACAGTGTTATATAATTATAATGAGTTCTTAGATAGGCGATTGAGCACAGTCGACGAAGATATAAGCGACCTATTTAATTCTGGGTGGGAAAGATTAGATGAACTTAAAAGAAGGGCAGATTCTATTAATGAGTCAATAGAATCGTTTCAGAGTAATTTATTCGCAAATAATGAAAATTTGGTTGAAAAATACATCTATAAATCAAAGATCGGGAAATATATAACCGAAATAGCTAATGAGCTAAGTGAGAGATTTGGAGAGGGGTTCACAGTGCCCAATGTTAAAAGGATCATTGATAAACTTGAAGAGAAAAAGAGAATTACAACATGGGGGGGCTGGGGAACAGGAAAAAGAAACAGAATTTGTTATCCTAATTTTAGAAATATCGATAGATCATTAATTGATGGAAAAGAGCAAAAATTAGAAGGCATTGTTGAGAAAAGAATAACAAAGATGTTTGAACCGCTAAGGGCAACATCTTTTGGATGGAACATCTATGAGTTTGATTCAGGATATGAAGAGCCAGTCTATGTTGTTGCAGGGGCATTTTTTAGAGAGGGAACAAAACTTGACACTATAGGACTCTTTTCGCATGCTAATCTAAAAGACCAGATGGACGCTCGCTTTGGATATATATTGAAACAAGAGTACAATTCGTATTCGAACAAAGATTCGTTGATCGCCTATGTCGTGAGGTATCCAGATGATAAAAAAGTATTATGGTTTAACGAAAAAGAGCCGAGAGCTTTGGAGCTTATCGGACATGATCAGGAAGTAATAGCACGTGCAGCATAGATTGTTATTTTAATCTTAAATGGAAACTTAATCTCGAAAATAAGACTATGATCTGTCTGGACATAAAATCTAAGACTTTCTGCGCCTGAATCAATCAGCCCTTTTATGTACTCTAAATGATGGAAATATCCATCAACACTTTGGATTGTTTCGGTATTAGTCGTTGATTCAATTTCATAGTGAGCATATTTTATTCCTTCATCATCCTTGGCATGAATTATTAGTAGATCTTTTCTTAGTTCAAGTCCCACAGACGCGGTCTCCTTTTTATCAAGTATCGTGCCAAGTGTTGAGATTAATTTTGAGCAGTTTTTTAAATCCGAGATAGATGCATATTTTTCTACTACGTATGGCAAAATATCTTCTTCTTTATCTTCTTCGGTTAACGACTCAAGTCTTATCTCTTGTTTTTGTGGAGTCAACACTTGTAGAAAAGGAGTTCTTGAATTTGTAAATTTCAGTATTACGCCCATATCGCTTTTTGTTTTGTTGGCTGCTTCCAGAATCTTTCTGATGTGATTGCCATTAAACTTGATATAGACTTCTTCATCACTGATGTAGTCGAATGCATCTTTTGAATATTCGACATCCAATTGAGTTGTTGAACCCTCATCTTTCTGTTTTATAAATAATCCTTCTTTATTGATTTTTAGCACATACGAATCAAAGTTTCCTAACGTAACATCAAATAACACAGGGAACAATTTAAAGAATAGGTCACACTTCTGCTTGTCATCAATTCGAATTTCCATGGTGTTACTTCACCTTTATTTACTTAATATTTAATGATTTTATCTCCATATCTTGAAAAAGCTTTGCATCAAATTGTGGAATTTATTAAAAAAGATGAATCTTAAAAATTTGAAATATCTGATATCAAATTACTTACTGAGCCTTGCATAGGTGATTGGAATGGGTTAATTGTAGATGTACCACAGCTGGTTGGGGCGCCACTTGCGGTATCTGATCAATTCACCTGTTGTCCAGGCGGGGCAGGTGAGATTATGCTGGCTTAGAGGTCCTGAATTTCATCAAAGGTCGGATGAAACCTGGGTCTCATCTGATATTATCGGATTTTTATCTCTCCAATTTTTCTCCCCTCACCGATAACTCCGGTGGTGGCGTATAAGTTGCATCGAAGTTCGTTTCAGCCAGCCATTTCTTAAACGCTGGATTATCGCTGAACTGTTTGTATAATTCATTGTGATCATAGAGCAGTTCAAGAATTACTCGTTTCAGTGCACTATCATGTTCAATTCGAGCGTTCTGTTTGTCAGAATTCTTCATTGCATTCTGGTACGCTTTGTCCGCGGATACCTTTTTGGGGATATCCTCAGAGATGACTTTGCGGATCTTGTCGCCATCCTTCCATTCAATATTTCCGAAATGTTCGTTAAATGATCGCAAGATATTGCTCAATCTATCCAGCTCCGGTTCCGGCATGTGGCCTCCACCGATCATTGGCACTGGTTCAATCTGCGCATTTTGGTCGGCAAGAGCAATTTTAATAGCCGAGCGAACTTCCAACCTGTAGCTATCCATGTCAATAGATTCCAAAATACCCTTGGATAAGTCCTCTTCCTTGGGCGCAGGAAGCTTCGGGATCAGGAAGTTCAGGAGGATCGAGAGCTTTTCCCAGGTAGCGTTGTTGAATGGCAGGATAGATGCCAGAAAACCATAGGTGCGCACAAATGTCTTGGCCTTACCCTTGAAGTCCACTTGCCCATCTTCGTCCAAGTTGTCCACGTAGATCGCGACGCAGGAATCAAGGATCGGATCAAGCTGGTCACGCTCAGCCCCGCTTAGATAGCACTCGACGAACAGGTCAATATTGCTGTTGTTATAGACCTGATATCCATCAAGATCTGATTTGAGGTCATGCAGCTTGTCCGGGTCTGTCTCTGCACTCAGGATCGTCGTGCGGTAATAGTCCTCGAAGGCCATCTGGATGGTGTCAGCATCGTTCTGGAAATCGAGTACAAAGGTGTCGTGCTTCTTTGGATGAGCCCTGTTCAGGCGCGAGAGCGTTTGCACCGCCTTGATCCCTGAAAGAGGTTTGTCCACATACATTGTATGGAGCAGCGGCTCGTCATATCCAGTTTGAAACTTCTCAGCACATATCAGGAAGCGATACGGATCTTCGCGGATGCGCTCTGGGATCTGGTTGCTGGGAAATCCATTAATGGAGGCTTCGGTTACTTTTTGTCCGTTATACTCAGGTTCGCCTGAGAAAGCCACAATGGCTTTATATGGACTCTTGAGCTCCTTCAGGTAATCGCAGAAAGCAAAATAGTATTGAATAGCCCGCTGGATGCTGCTGGTCACCACCATCGATCGCGCCTGACCGCCGATCTTATTCTTGGCTATCACCTGTTCCAGGAAGTGGTCCACCATGACCTCTGCTTTTTGTTCAATTGCATATTGGTGGGATTCGACATAACGACGGAGTTTCTTCTGTGCCTTTTTGGTGTCATACTCCGGGTCGTCCTCGATCTTTTTCATCAGCCGGTAGTAGCTCTCTACAGGTGTGTAGTACTGGAGTACATCCAGGATGAAGCCCTCCTGGATCGCCTGTTTCATAGTGTAGCTATGGAAAGGGCGGTGCTTGATGACGTCTCCTTCCGGATACGGTTCGCCGAAGATCTCCAGTGTCTTGTTCTTTGGTGTGGCGGTGAAGGCAAAGTAGCTGGCGTTGGGCAGCATCTTCTTTGATTCCATGATGCGGTTGATGGTATCTTCCAGGGTCTCTTCATCTTCCTCGCCTCCCTCTGACGAGAGTGCGATATTCATTTTTGCCGCTGTGCGGCCGCCCTGGCTGGAGTGAGCTTCATCAATGATGATTGCAAACTTCCTGCCCCGGTGTTCATTACTGATCTCGTCCAGGACAAAGGGGAACTTCTGGACTGTCGTGATTATAATCTTCTTGCCGCTTTCGAGGAATTGTCTGAGCTGCCCTGATCCTTCTGTCACGGCACCAACAATAGCAGAAACCTGGGCAAAATCCTTGATTGTGTCGCGGATCTGTTTGTCAAGAACCTTGCGATCAGTTACAACGATGATTGAATCGAATATCGGGGCATTATTCCTCTCTAACCCGACGAGCTGATGTGACAGCCAGGCAATGGAGTTGCTTTTTCCGCTGCCTGCTGAGTGCTGGATCAAATATCGATGACCTGCCCACCGTGTATGAACATCAGCCAGAAGTTTATGCACTACATCGAGCTGGTGATAGCGCGGAAAGATCTGTTCTTTCTTCTTCCTGCCAGTTCGCTCGTCTTTTCTCTCTACTATCTGCGCGTAGTTCTCGATAATGTCTGTAAGCTCTCTTCGGATGAGGATGGAGCGCCACATATAATCAGACTTGATACCGTCAGGATTTGGCGGGTTACCTGCGCCGTCGTTATAACCTTTGTTAAATGGCAGGAACCATGAATCATTGCCCTTGAGGTTGGTACAGAAGCGCACTTCCTGATCGTCCACCGCAAAGTGCACAAGGCAGCGTCCGAACTGGAAAAGCAGTTCGCGTGGGTCGCGGTCGCGCATATACTGCTCCACAGCATCCTGCACTGTCTGTTTGGTGAGCCGGTTCTTAAGTTCGAATGTGATGATCGGCAGGCCATTGATGAAAATGGCAAGGTCAATGGAAAGCTGGCTCTCATCCTTGCTGTAACGCAGTTGCCGTGTGACGCTGAAGAGGTTGGCTTCGAAACGCTCCGCAGCTTTTGGATTGCCCGGTGACGGCGCGCCGTAGAAGAGATCCACCGAGGCGGCGCCGTGTTGTATTCCTTTTCGCAGCACATCCACCACACCGCGTTTTGCGATCTCTCCCTGAAGCCGCGCCAGAAACTTGAGTCTT
>JAPZAV010000003.1 GCA_027460465.1 Candidatus Methanoperedens sp.
ATATTAATTCTATTGCACCCCTGTTAACCATGTTTTTTATGATAACTTATGCAATGGTGAACATCGTTGCATTGATTGAGCAATCATTAGCATTACCAAGTTACCGACCATCCCTGAAAATCCCGTTATATGTTCCGATTATTGGAGCATTAGGTTCACTGACAGTTATGTTCATTATGAATGCTTTTGTAGCGTTGATATCATTAATTTTAATAACATTATTCTACTATTATTTAGTTAAAAAGAACATCAAGTCATCAGCGGGGGATTCCCGCAGTGGATTATTTACGGCACTTGCTGAATGGGCAACTAAGAAAACAACTGAATTAAATCCTAAACGAGAAGCGAGATCATGGCGTCCTGACTTACTTATTCCAGTCACATATCCCAAAGAAATCCGCTCATCGTTTAAACTGATAAAATCTATTATTTATCCTAAAGGTTCGTTGAAAATATTGGCTATCAAAAACGAGGATGAAATGGAACAAAAACGCCTTAATGATTTTCTTACTCTGGTCGTAAATAAATTCAGAGAAATAAACATACCTGTTTCTACCACTACCGTAGATAATTATGACTTTAACAACTCATTGAACATCAGCATGCAATCTTTAAACGCTGCTTTCTTCAAACCCAACACAATTTTTATTGCAATTGATCCGACACAGGCGAATCTTGAGCGTTATAATAAGCTATTATCGGATGTTAATAAAAATAATTACGGATTGATTCTCTACATACCTTTCAGTACTGCAAGCCTTGCAATAGAAAAAAACATTTCACTCTGGATAAATGACTTACCCTCCAGATGGAATGAAACATATAATTTAGGGAACAATGATCTGGCAATACTAATATCAATTCTGATATGCAAAAACTGGAGTGGTAATATAAATGTTCACCTGGTGGATAACGAAAGCGTAAAAAACGAGGATTTAATAGCATTTAAAGAAATGGTACGCTTTCCAAAAGGGACGGAAATAAGACTCAGCTCCGGGACTATCATTGAAAATGTTCCTTCTGAGAAAAATCCAGATCTGAATATTGTGAGTATCTCAAAAGATTTATCTATTGAAGATATGATCAAAATAGTAAATACATCCAGGATATCTGGAGTTTTTTGTAATGATTCCGGTTTTGAAAACGCAATTGTTTGATAGTATGCGAATTTACAGCACATAACAATGCAATATAGCAAATTGCGAGAATAGCAGGTTTTCAAAGCTTTGGTGGATCTAATAATATGTTTAAAAGAATATATTTTAGAATAACATAATAAAATAGAAAAAGGAAATGAGGAGAATAGTTAATTCTCCTCTTTATGCATAGGTCAAATTTCTTAATATATATCGTCGTTGGTTATGGTACAGGTCTTTGTTTCGCCAGAGTATATGTAAGCATGGCAGTCGCCAGATTCGGATCCCATGTATTGATAATTGCCGTATTCATACACATCGAACCATCCTGGATAGATTGTTACATCTATACCAGCCTGTGTTGTCATTGATAACATGCTTTTTGACTATTAAGTGAGCTGGCTGTATATCATCATTCGTTATCGTACAGGTCTTGATTTCACCGCCTTTAATGATACCACTACAATCAGGGGAGTTAGATTGAGAATAATCTGGTCTATTATACTCCCAAACATTATAGTAGCCTTCATAAATTGTTACAGTCGTGCCGGCCTCAGACCCTTGAAATGCAGTTGATTGGGAATTGCCATCTACAACGATTGTGAAGTCTGAGGAGCTTGCTGTGCCACCATCATTATTGATTACATGTTTGATGACGACTAATTGAGCCTTCGGTAAATCGTCGTTGGTTATGGTACAAGTCTTGGTTTCACCCAGGTTTATTTGATCATTACATTCAGGTGAATACGACTGGCTATAACCGGGCTTCCAATCTTCATATACGGAATAGTAACCTGTACCGATTTTCACATCAGTGCCTTCCTCAGAACCTGGAAATGAACTTGGTGAGGGGTTATTGCAACATACATTTATTCCAAAGTCTGATGCCTTTGCTATACCTCCATTATCGTTGATCACATGTTTTATTACCTTTAAATGTGGAGCTATATCCTCATTGGTTATTAAACAGGTTTTGGCTTCGTTAGTATTTATGCGTCCAGAACATCCAGGTGAATATGATGTTTTGTAGCCTTTCACTGCAAGTTCAGTTACTTTATACTCGCTGTTCTTCATAGTAACGGTTGTTCCTGTTTCTGAACCACTGAATATAGCGGGCGATGGATCTTTGGCTGTAACGGTTACTGCAAAATCAGATGCCTTCATAGTACCGCCATCATCATTGATCACATGTACATATACTGCCAGAGTCGGAACTCCTTTCTGGCCTTGACCTTGGGCTGCGAAGGCTTGAAAAACATTGCTCACAAGCAATAAAGTTATTGCAACAATAGCCAGCAGCACAAGTTTGGTTTTATTGTTAAGAACCATAGTTTACTTTACCTCCTTTTCATTGGTATTTCGCTTTTCAGTATTGCACTTCCATAGGTGCTTATTGATGCATTCACCATACTACCTTTTCAGGAAATCCCCCTGCATCTCGGACTGTGAAGTATGGTTTGAAATTTAATTCAAGTTATACCAAATAAACGTCTTTTTCTTTGCCACCACATCTGTCCTGCACCTCACTTGAAGTAAGGTTATTAAACTATATATAACCTTTGCATAATTATCATGATCATTTATTATAATGCTCATATAGATTTATTCTGGAGATGCATAAATCTTTTTTGAATACCCCCCTTTTGTATGACATACGCCTTATTTTCCACCTTAAAGATGTTGTTATGATTCCTCTCGTCTTTTGAAAGCATGAGATCCACTTATCTTTTGCAGTAGAGTAAGGCAATGGCTTATGTCCTCCCTTTCTCATCAAACCGTACTTACCAATTTCTGGTATACGGCTTTAGTCTGGCGTATTCCTTTGCAGATGGTATCAATCAGAAGCGAAGAAAGCGAAACCAGCCCCAGCTTAGCGAATTCAGAAGGATGAGTTCTTTCAGAGTAAAATCCTGATCTATTTCAGATATTTGCAGATCTCAATCAATGCATTCCAGAGTTCTAGGTGATATCATCTTTTTCAAACACCACCATGCCTGTCTTCAGACGTGCAGCCTCATCATCTGTTAGTTCCCTCCGTAATGCATTTTCTGAAATTATCGCGCTGTTGCCCATCGGATCCTCGATTATCACGGTGATCTCGTATTCCCCTGCCTTTATTCTTTCGATTATGGAGAGAAGCTCGAGCGCCTTCTCGATCTTTTCTTTTTCATCCCATCTTGTGACCATATCGAGTATCATGACCACTCTCTCAAGAATACCCTCTATATTTGATATGAACGATTCAGAAGCAGGACCCGGCTCGATCTCGATCCCGAGTTCGGGAATCCGTATCGTGCCCGAGGTTGAGCGCACCACACGGGCGTTCAGATCATCCCTGGTCCTGATTTTCAGTTCATAGCCCGCAGGCTCGCGCTGTGACAGTATCAGATTATCAGAATACCTGAAACCGCATTCGCACAGAGAGGTGATAAGCATCACCTCCCCAAAGAAAGGGATATTCTGCTGGACCCAGCTTGTTATCAGCTCCTTGCTGCACAGAGGGCACTGGCTCTTCGTGATTACTAATGGAGATTCAGTGTTCACTTCAATTTTTGCCTGTCTATACGGACACCGCGAGGTGTCACTATGACCTGATCCTCTTTTACAAGTGCAATGTCGCCGTGGACATCGTTAACCACCTGTTTCATGTCCTTTATCGCCCTGTCAAACAGGAGCTTGTCATGTTTTGCAGGTGTTACATCGATAAAAACCACATTTCCTTCATAGATCTGTTTCTTCAGTTGAGGCAGTACGTCGAGCCCTGAGAGTTCAGCAACACGGATGAACATGATGGTAGGTTCACCTTTAAAACCCTCCTCGAACTCTGATAGATCGAGTTCCTCATAATCCTCAGCCTCTGACTTTGCCTTTTTCCCGCTTCCGATGAGCTTATCTAAGAATTTCGCCATACAATCATCACCTTTCCTTTTTAATGTGTGATTCTATTTATCTATTTCTGTCCAAACTTCCAGATCTCGTCTCCAACATAGTGGATTGACTCGACTGCTTTGCCAGTCCTTCCAGCCATGTCCTTTCCTGAAACGAGCGCTTTTCCTATGGCAAGCGCCTTTCCGTGCGCCAGCTCCATAACTATGACATGGTCTCCTTCTTTTATCGCCGGATCTGCCTCAACTATTCCCTTTCCCATCACATCAGCCCCGTTTATGATGAACTTCACAGCTCCAGGATCAACAACCACCCTGCGCTGCGCCGGGTTGAGCTTGAGCGCGCCTCTGACGGTGGGAAATATCTTTCCATTGATCTTGAAAAGCAGCGGCTCGCCATCCACAAAGATGAAATCACATTTATCTGTCGCGACAAGTTCGAGCTTTTTATTCTCAAAGGGCGAAGCATCCCCGAAAGCTTCGACAATATCCCTGACAAGAGCCTTTTCTTCATCCTTTCTCAGAACATTCCTTGATTTTATCTTCATTTATCACCAATAGTTTTAAATATTCTACGAACTACTTTGAAGCACTATTACATTGATGGATTAATAAACTTTATCAGGAGCGTTTTATGGGAAACAGACCCCTCGACATTCTAAACAATGCGTTAAACAAATCAGTACTGGTTCGGCTTAAAGGAGCCAGAGAGTTCAGAGGCGAATTACAGGGATATGACATGCATATGAACCTTGTGCTGGCAAATGCCGAGGAAATGAAAGATAGCGAAACAAAGAAACTTGGAACAGTGGTTGTACGCGGAGATAATATCGTTTTCATCTCCCCCTAAAAGGTGATAATAAATGTCAAAAGGTACGCCCTCGATGGGCAAACGCCAGAAAAAGACTCATGTAAAATGCAGAAGATGCGGTAAAGTATCACTCAACACCCATACTAAGATGTGTGCATCGTGCGGATTCGGCAGGACTGCCCGCATGAGATCTTATAAATGGCAAGAAAAATGCGGTTACTAAGGTGAGCATATTTGCATGAAGAATGCGGTGTGGTAGGTGTATCTTTCAAGAAAGAATCCCCTGCCGCGCTGTCAATCTATTATGCTCTTTATGCGCTACAGCACAGGGGACAGGAATCTGCAGGTATAACAGTCCACGATGGCACCCAGGTCAGGACATTAAAAGGAATGGGTCTGGTGCCAGATGTTTTCAACAGGGATGATATCCAGAAACTGAAAGGTCATGTGGGGATAGGGCATGTGAGATATTCGACAACTGGCGGCTCGAAAATAGAAAACTGCCAGCCGCTTCTTGTCAGTTTCAGGAGCGGGACGATCGCCATAGCTCATAATGGTAACCTGGTTAATTCAAAAGAACTTAGAGCAGAACTTGAGAAAGAGGGAAGAATCTTCCATTCTGATTCTGATACCGAGGTCATAGCACATCTTCTTGTCAAAAAATTGATGTACAGTGAGCCTCAGGAGGCTGTCAGGGAACTGATGAGACGGCTGATCGGCTCATATTCGCTTGTGATCCTGGTGGACAACGAGCTTGTGGTTGTGCGCGATCCGCTCGGGGTAAAGCCGCTGTGCCTTGGAGAAATAGATAATGGTTTTGTGGTTGCATCTGAAAGTGCGGCAATAGATATCCTGGGAGGAAAATTCATCCGCGATATAGCTCCAGGGGAAATGCTGGTGTTCAGCAACGGCGCTTATGAGAGCAAACCTATCGTAAAGTCAAAGAACTATGCTCACTGCGTTTTTGAATATATCTATTTCGCGCGTCCAGATTCAATAATAGATGGAGAGCTTGTTTACAATGTGAGGATGCGCATTGGCAAGACGCTGTTCGAAGAACATCCGATCAGTGCAGATATCGTTTCCCCTGTGCCGGACTCTGGTATCACATCTGCCATAGGATTCTCGAAAAAGTCGGGAATTGATTATATGGAAGGGCTGATGAAGAACAGGTACATAGGAAGGACGTTCATCATGCCAGGTCAGGACATGAGAGAGACAGCAGTCAGGCTTAAACTGAACACCATAAAACCAAATATCGAAGGGAAAAGTATCGTGCTTGTGGATGACAGCATTGTACGAGGCACAACATCACGTCGCATTATAGACCTCATGCGCAGGTCAGGGGCAAAGGAAGTGCATATGAGGGTCGCGAGTCCGCCCATAATCTCGCCGTGCTATCTTGGTATAGACATGGCTACGAGAGAGGAACTTGTGGCTGCGCACAAAGCTGTGAAAGGTGTTGAGGCATTGATAAACGCAGATTCGCTCGGGTACGTCAGCATCGAAGGGCTTGTGCGATCGATCGGCATTCCAGCGGACGACCTTTGCGTGGGCTGCCTGACCGGGTCATATCCTGTTGAGATCCCTGGTGAGCAGTGCGCAAGAAGACAGTTGAAATTATCAGAGTTTGATGATGCCAGGAAAGAACACATACCTTTGCGTTCATCAGGGCTTGAGGATTCGGAGAAGGTAACTTTGGGTATAACAGAAAACTAGAAAAGAGGGAACTCATATTAACATATTGAGGCTTAACTATGGGCATAATAAAAAGGCTGGGGATAAATTTTTCCTGGTTAAAAAGAATATTTAAGAAAAAAAGAGCGAGAATAGGGATATATGGTCCTCCCAATGCTGGAAAGACCACGCTTGCGAACAGGATTGTACGGGACTGGACAGGAGATGCCATGGGCTCGGTATCGCAAATACCCCATGAAACAAGAAGAGCGCGAAGACGCGAGGGTGTCACGATCGAATCCAATGGTTCTTCCGTGACCCTGGACATCGTAGATACGCCAGGACTTGCCACCAAAATCGATTTCCATGATTTCATGGTATTCGGACTGTCGGAAGAGGAATCGAAGAGGCGGGCTAAAGAGGCAACAGAGGGAGTCATCGAAGCCGTTAAATGGCTGGACGACCTTGACGGTGTGATACTTGTGATGGACGCTACAGAAGATCCCTATACACAGGTGAATGTGACTGTAATTGGAAATATGGAGGCCAGGAAACTCCCGCTCTTGATAGCTGCCAACAAGATCGATCTTCCAAACTCATCCCCTTCAAGAATCCATTCAGCCTTCCCGCAGCATCCCATAGTGCCAATATCCGCTCTTGAAGGACAGAACATAGAACTGCTGTATCAGGAGATTGCAGAACATTTCGGGTGATACAATGAAAGGAATCCAGCTGGATCTGATATCTGAGGACAAACTCGACGCGATGACCTCAATGGAAAAGGTGAGGTTAATTCTGGATGAGGTAAGGAACGGGAAGATTCTCATACTTGAAAAAGGTCTTACTCCAAACGAGCAGACAAAGCTCATAGAGCTTACAATGACAGAGATAGCACCAGATGAGTTCTCGGGAATCGAGATCGAGAGCTATCCAGTTAAACAAAATGATAATCTCTTGAATAAACTGCTCGGGAAAACCACGCTCAAGACAAGGCTGACAGTCATCGGACCTGCGGCTCAGCTAAAGACCATAAAAAAGTCCAGAGATCTCATAAGCGCCCTCGTATCACCATAGGTTATGCCACATAAATGCACCAGATGCGAAAGCATTTTCAAGGACGGCGCAGCCATAATATTGAACGGGTGTCCCAAATGCGGCTGGAATAAATTCTTCTATGTAAGAGATCCATCCGGTCCATCGCAGATCGGATCGAATGGTACGATTCCCCCTGCAGCAAGCAAATTTATCAAAGAAGTTGATGAACTTCTGGGGAAAACACCTCAGGTCCAGTCTGAATCGAAAGAAACGAAAGTCGAAACCAGACCTCAGGAGGTAGGGGAGAGGGTGGAATCAGTGAGGATATTATCTCCTGGACAATACGAGTTGAACCTTGATTCGATTCTCAAAAGAGAAGAGATCGTCATGGCGCTTAAAGAAGATGGAACATACATCGTTCATCTACCTTCGGTTTTCCAGAAAAAGAAACATCATGAGCGGTAGAACATGGGAGGTGTTGAATTGAGGTTGGAAAATTCTCTTGCACGTGCCGAGTCAGGTGTGTAGATGTAGATCGTTCTTATGGTCTCTCCCAATTTTCGCGAGTCATGCAGGAAATAACCTTTTTCATACCTTGCGAATCCTTTTACTTTAAGAACAGCATTATCCTGATCCATCTTGATTATCTGATAATCAAATTCCGAGAACACGGATTTCAATATTGGCTCCATATTTTTGCTTCCAAGAAGGAGAACATACAGCCTGGATAATGCACCAAGATCGTAATTAACAGTGAATACTGCATCAGTACCCTCAAAATTGATTTTGAGAGACGTGATGTCCAGAGACTGCCTCTCCTGTGCTCCTCCGCTGAACGGGAGGAGGGAAGCAAACACCAGAACCGTGAAGATCGCCACAACAAGATATTTCATAGATGGAACATTATACATTCAATAAATATATCTCTTGCTGTCAACTACTTTTATAGTGCCAGCAGATACTATGTGAATATATGTTCAGACACGATATCATCATCGTGGGAGGAGGTCTTGCCGGTCTGCGCGCAGCTCTGGCAGCAAAGGATGCGGACGTGGCAGTGGTATCAAAAGTCCATCCGCTGCGCTCCCACTCTGTAGCAGCACAGGGAGGGATCAATGCAGCGCTTGGCAGCGATGACAGATGGGAGGATCATGCCTTTGACACCATAAAAGGCAGCGATTATCTCGCTGACCAGGATGCGGTCGAGGTGATGTGCAGGGATGCGCCACATAGGGTAATCGAGATGGAACACCTGGGAACCCTTTTTTCAAGGGTCGATGGAAGGATCGCACAGCGCCCATTTGGAGGCGCAGGATTCCCGCGCACAGCCTATGCCGAGGACAGGACAGGTCATGCGCTGCTGCACACGATGTATGAGCAGGCGCAAAGAAACGGAATAAAGTTCTATGAAGAATGGTTCATAACCCGGCTTGCGGTGAAGAACAACAGATGTGCTGGTGCTGTGGGATACAACATAGCTTCCGGCGGGATTGAGGGATTTCTTGCAAAAGCAGTGATCTTTGCCACAGGAGGATATGGCAGGATATACAGGCGCTCCACAAATTCCATTATCAACACCGGGTTCGGGTGTGCTGTGGCACTCCGGGCCGGGACGGCTCTTGAAGATATGGAATTCGTGCAGTTCCATCCAACCACGCTCTTTGGCACGAACATCCTGATCACAGAAGGAGCAAGAGGCGAGGGAGGATTCCTCATGAACAGGAACAGAGAGAGGTTCATGCAGCACTATTCTCCGCAAATGCTCGAACTTGCGCCCAGGGATATAGTGGCGCGTGCGATACAGAGCGAGATAAACGAAGGCAGGGGGTTTGAAGGAGGATACGTGAATCTCGAACTCATGCATATCGGTGAAAGGAACATCAAAGAACGCCTGCCTGGCATAAGGCAGATCGCAATGGATTTTGCGAACATTGACCCGATCGAGATGCCAATCCCGGTGCAGCCAGGCCAGCACTATTCCATGGGAGGCATAGCCTCAAATAAAGATTGCACGACCTCAATTTCCGGGTTCTATGCATGCGGGGAATGTTCCTGTATCAGCGTCCATGGCGCGAACAGGCTTGGAGGCAACTCTCTTCTTGAGACCGTGGTTTTCGGGAAAATCGCTGGCGAGAATGCAAAAGATTATGCAAGTTCCACTGGATTTCCGGACAGCGATATAATCGAGAGAGCTGTGGAGGAAGAGAAAAGAACCATCTCAAACCTGCTTGGCAGAGAAGAAGGGGAAGTATTTTTCAAGATACGCGATGAGCTGAAGGATGAAATGGATGAGAAGGTGGGGATATTCCGGAATGAGCAGAAACTGATCCTGGCGCTTGGAAAGATCAGGGAACTCAGGCAGCGTTTCAGGAATGTATATGTCAGGGATAAAGGCACAGCTTTCAACCAGGAGCTTGTAAACGTGATCGAGCTTGATGGTATGCTTGAGATCTCAGAGGCTGTATGCCTGGGAGCAATCGCACGGAAGGAAAGCCGGGGTTCTCATTTCCGCACTGATTACCCTTCAAGGGACGATGAAAACTGGCTCAAACATACGCTTGTCACGCTCACGCCAGAAGGAATGAAATTGGATTACAGATCCGTGAACGTCACGAAATATGAACCAAAACCAAGGGAATACTGATCATTTATACGATCTCAGTATCTCAAGACCTTTTCCAGGAAGCTCAAGAATACTTTTGCGAAGGCTTTCCCTGTCGCTGCATATTTTTTTACCTGTAAGGGCTTCCATGTGTTCTTCATAGACCTCTTCAGGCGTTCTTTTAAAATCTGCATGGTAATACGCGTTTATATCGAGATCGCTCAGATCCAGTTTGCTGTCATATGCAGGTTCTTTCTCAAACAAAGCCGGGACTGTTATGAGCTTTTTCCCATCTTCGAGTTCAGATAAAAAGACAAAAATATTCCTTCCAATATAGCTTCGCGCTGCCGCAGCTTCTAATTTGCCTTTCAGACCTTTTCCGAGGATACCATTGATCAATAAGCTGCAGTATCCCACCCCTGAGTTATTGATAAAGTACCTCACCCTGAGCGAGAGTTCCACATGCATTACAGGCAATTTGATCTCAGCATGCCCCTTTTCGACTGAAAGTTCTTCAAACCCGTTTAATTTATCCATAAATCATTGAGTATATATGATTAAACTGCCTTAAGGAAGCTCCATGATCAAACATGGGGCTCTCTATTCAGGCAAGGCAAAGACGATCTTCAGGACCGATAACCCTGAAAAGCTCATAATGGAATTCAGGGACAGCCTTACAGCTTTTGACGGGAAGAAGAAAGGCGAGGCACAGGGAAAAGGATATTACAACGCCCGGATCTCTGCTAAACTCTTCGAGCTGCTTGAGGAGAATGGCATAGATACGCATTTTGACAGCATGCTCTCTGATACCGATATGCTGGTGGATGCTGTGGAGATCATAAAGATCGAGGTGATCGTCAGGAATATCGCAGCCGGGTCGCTCGCCAGGAAATACCCTTTCAGTGCAGGACAGAAGCTTGATCCACCGATAATTATTTTCGATTACAAGAGCGACGAGTACGGAGATCCGATGATCAATGAGGATATCGCGCTTGCTCTTGGACTTGCAACAGGGGAAGAACTATCCAGGATCAGAGAGCTTGCTCTAAGGATCAATTCCATTCTTGTGAGTTTTCTGAATGATAGAGATCTTCTGCTCCCTGATTTCAAGCTCGAGTTCGGAAGGTGTGACGGCAGGATAATTCTGGCTGATGAGATCTCCTGCGATACATGCAGGTTCTGGGACAGGACCACAGGCGAATCCCTTGATAAGGATGTGTTCAGGTTCGATAAGGGAGATCCTGTTGCAGCTTACAGGGAAGTGGCAAAAAGGATCGCTCCAGCACCAGGATAACTCAAAACTCCATATCCCGAAGAGATGATATCACGGTTTTTAAGCCGAGAAGGTCAACAAGCAATATGCTGACCCTGACCAGAACAATAAAAGCCATTGCAGGTTCGGGGAGAATTCCAAATAAAGAGAATACAAGGATCGCCCCTCCTTCCAGCAACCCAAAACCTGCAGGTGAGATCGGCACGAACATCAATATACTGAGAAGAGGATGGAGCAGAAAAAAAACAAAATATGATAGCTCAAATCCAAGTGCCTTTCCCAGAAAAAACCAGTGAAGTGCAGCAAAAAACCAGCCGGCCATTGTGAATGCCAGGATTGCCCTGAGGTTCTCTTTTATGCCTATGTTCTTTTCTTTGAAAAATAAAAAGTTCGAAGCGAAGTTCTTAAGAAAAGGGAGCCTGTTCAGAAAGCCAAGCGTCACTTTTTCTTCTCGCCAGGCGACTATCAACATCAAAATCCCGATTATAAGAAGCAATGCAGCACCTGTTCCAGCGGAAATGATAAGATCGTTGTTGATGCCGGGAAGACTGGATATGAAAATTATGGCGGCGATTGCTCCGCCGACCTTCAATATGAATTCAATACCCTGAGGCGCAAAGATGCCTGCCATTCCGTCTGTTACCCTGCTTCCTGTGTTTTTCTTCAAGAACGATGGTGTCAAAAAATACCCGCTCCGTCCAGGGGTGAGATCGCCGACCATCATTCCACCCATATGCGAAAGGAACACGGAAGTGAATTTCGTCTGGTATCTCATGCCTGCCATAAGATATCTCAGCCGTGAGGAAAGGACAATGTTCAAAAATAGGTAGGATAAACAGGCAAGGATGAAATAAAAAGGATCGGTTTTCCCAAGCGCCTCTGCCAGATCGCCCAGTTCGAGTTTATTCAGAATGAAAATGATTATTGCAATGCCTATGATAATTTGAATAAAAATACTTTTTTTCTTCATTCGAAAGCCCATATTCTTTTTCTGGGTTAAATGCTTTGCACCAGAAAGTAGAGATATTTTTTAAAAATAAAGATATTTTGCTATATTTTTTCATTTTTTAAACCATAAAAGGCATAGATGATAAATATATACTATATGACCAAGAAATAAGCAGGAGATACGATTGGAAGACGTTATAATAAAGATCAAAGGCATGATGTGCGCGCACTGTGAAAAAACAGTGAGCCAGGCAGCTCTGAGCGTCAGAGGAGTCACAAAAGCCCGGGCAGATTTTAATAAAGGAGAACTGAAAGCCTCATTCGATACCTCTGCCACAGACCTTGAAACAATAAAAAAGGCTATTGCCGCTTCAGGTTACGAAGTGATGGATGAGGGTGAAGCCTGTCCCCTACCTGTCAAGAAGCTCAAACCTGAGATAAAAGAAGTACATAAAGGAACAGGGATGAATAAAGCCTCTTTCAAGATCACAGGTATGACCTGCGCCTCATGCGCTG
>JAPZAV010000004.1 GCA_027460465.1 Candidatus Methanoperedens sp.
ATCCCAAGGTATCTTAACATCATTGGCGCCCGTCCCTCCACTGGGCTCAGCATTCCTCTCCCTGGGAAGAAGCGTCTCACAATCGGGAGCTGAAACCTCTAAGGTACCAAAAGCACCATAGTCTTCGCATCTTACCACAACAGTTGCCTCAGTTACAGCATCTTTGGTCCTGGCCTTTAAACAGTGATGATTATGGGCTGGATTGTCATTGGGCACAAGTATTTCGGTGGGGCAAGCAGTTCCTGCTGTGTTATCATCCTCCAGATCGAAGTCCTTCATCCTGTCATCATCGTCCGGGAAAAAAAGATCGGGGTTTTGATTGGCATTCCGTGGATAGTTCATGCAGACACCTTTCTCCCTTGAAATGTTCTATCCACGGAATGCCAATCAAACCCCCGATCTTCCACAATCACTTTTACCTTTTTCGTATCTTTATTGGATTTCAACGAAACTTCTGCACTTAACGCGTTTCTAGTTACTGTTATATATAAGGTATCTTTCGTTATTTCTTCAGGCGTTTTGTATTTATCGTACCATATCCCTACAAACATCCTATTAAAAGCATCTGAGGTTTTGGGGCCCACTAATCCATCAACTTTAAGCAAATTACCCTCCCAATCCTTATGCTCCTCCTGGAACTGTCTTACAGCCTTTTCTGTGAGATCGCCAAACTTCCCATCTACACTAGGGTCACCAATATCATAGCCCAGATCTCGCAACATCATCTGAAGCTGTTCAACAAGTTCTCCACTGCTCCCTTTCCGCAAAGGACCATCGCCGCCATCTGACCTGTTCCTAAGTTTGAGAACAGGCAATTCCCCCGGATTTTCTGGATACTCACTCATCTCTGAAATCATTCTCAGGCAACTTTAAATATATATTTCTATATCTTCCCTATCTCGATCTTCTCTATAGGCGGCACTGGCATCTCTATCTTGACTATTGTCTCAACCAGGTACTCGATCATGCTCACCTTCTTTGTCCCTACTTCAGCCAACGACCCTTTAATAAGCCTGATCTCACTTACGCCGCGCTTTGCAAGGTTACCTCTTTCGCGGTAGAGCACCTTGATAGCCTCAAGTGTGATACTACTTCTATCATTCGGATTATCAGCCCATATCATCAGTGAATAATTCAATATGAACTTGAGGTTGCGTGTCTCGCCCGAGGCGCGGGCGATGTAATATTTTACAAGAACATTTCCTTTCCCTTTTTCAGGAGGTGTCCGGAAGGATATCAAACCACCTGCGTAGTTGACCGAATAGTCATCCGGATCATTTTTAAGCGTCCCAGCAGGGCTTTCCAGACTGATCAGCGGGCGCAGCGGCTTATGGGTGAGTTTGAAGTCCTTCTTTTTCCCGTCAGAATCGAGGTTTTCGACAACATCCTCCTTTTTCACTCCGCCCGAGCCGCCAATGCCCTGTTCTTCAACAGTAAAACCAGTGTTCAATAAAGAGATTGATTTTGTCTTCTTTTGATCCACTTCACCGATTATTATATTCTCAGGTGGAACAAGCTCGGATAGACCTTTTCTCAGAGATTCCAGAACTGCTTCTTCCACTTCCCTGATCATTTTTACCGCTTTTATTTCTTTTTAATAGATAGCTGTTTTATTCGCGTTACATAGTGAAGCACGTTGCCTATCCTGACTGCACTCTCAGGGCTGGTATCCTCGAAAGTTATATATCTGATCTCTTTATCAGAGTTCGGATTCTCAATAGCATATCTGTACCACAGGCGCTGATTTGGGGATTGCAGGTATTCAACATAAGGATTCTTACTGCCTTTTGGTCTCAGTTTTGACCACTCATGGATAAACAACTTATCTGAAACGAAGGTAGTCCCATCTACATATTCAAGTGTTATCTTTAAAGCATCACTGTCCCCTCTTGCAGCACCAGACCAGTAGTATATTATGTCAGCGAAATCGTTAATGCCAAATGTACAGATTTCTCCAGTCTCTTTTGCGCCTACGTAGTACTGTCTTGTGATAAGACCCATCACATCCCTGTCATAATTGAAATCATCAGGAACTTCCTTGCTGAGGCTGTATGAGGTGCCGGCAGGACTTGCAAGCGAGGTCAATGTTACACTTCTGGTCATGTTATCAATGTACTTTCTTAATTCCACCAGTTCATCAATCATTTTGTTCCATTCATCCGACTTTATGAGGTCTCCGGGTTTCTTATTAATTGGTTCAAACCCCATCTAAATCCTCTCCAGTGATATTTTTTTAGAGCCTGAAATAATTTCATGATTCATTATGTAAATCAATGCTTTCACCTTCATGTCACCTTCACTTCGGATTTGACTCCGGCTGCCTTCACCAGATTGACAAGCTGCTGTATATATTCTGCAGTTATGCCTGATTTCATAAGCCATTCATTCTGAAGCTCAACTGTGAATGAAGCAGGCTGTCTGGCTGTCCATTCAAAGGTCACTTCTGATATTATATCTATTACAAAAACCGATCTGTCAAACAGAGTGCTATCAAATACTCCAAGGTTAGCTCCCACATACTCTTTATATTGCCATTTTGATTTTTTGCGCGGAAGCTTTGGAACATCAGTAGTTGAGAGCCTTTCAGTAGCATCTTTACCATTCAGCATCGCCCTGCCATTGCTGATCTTCAGAACATCGCCATAGAGCATATCACCCTTAAAAGAGATTGCCTCATCAGTGGTGAGATTGGTGAGCTTAATATCAGTCACCTTAGAATTCTCAGTCATGACTGCCAGGGTAATATCAGGCACAGTATCCTCAATATTTCTGGGATTTATCACCCACTCTTTCCCTGAGCTGACTTTCCATGTCCTTTTTAAATCAACGACAGGATTCTCTTCTATTTTCACAGGATAATCCTGGGGTAGCCTCAATGCCATCCTGACAAGCATCTGAATTGCACTTTTTGTCCCTCCACCCTTGTAACTCATTATTGCTGTCTTAAGCCGGTTCCTGTAATCTGAATCTGATTCGCCGACCCTTCTTTTGATGCTGTAAAGAGCACCAAGTTTTTCAAGATCTCCTCTGCTTGCAGTATCAACCCAATGAGTGCGCATGATCGATACAAGCTCTTTTTCAGATTCGTCCAGACGCGTGCCTGTTGAGTCTGTAAATACAAATATCAATGATCCTGGATCCCAGTATTTGTAAAAATGCGGGAATTTTTCGGAGATCTTCTCTTTCTTTGACACGAATTCATTCCCCCGTATATATTTCTGGAGGGCTTCTAAGTTCAGCCTTCTCATCTGATCTTACTTCGATATTCTCTTTCTTGCCGTTGATCGTGACGTCATGGACATCTTTTACTCCCTGAACGCTCAGCGCTGCTTTGATTATCTGGCTTCTAACCACATCCTCATCAATACTCAATGAATCGATATACTCACGGATCATTCTCTCCACTTCGTTTTTTACCTCAATTTCATCCATGCCTTCCACCACAACTATGGTCAGTTTTATTTCGAGAGGAATGATAGTGGGTCGCTTGAACTCTACTTTTATACCTGCGGATCTTGTTTCCTCTATTACTGTTTCTATCTCTTTCTCATCTCCTCCGCTTGCGATGATCTGAACTACTCCCGGCACACCTTCAGGCTGATCCACTACCTTAACCTCTCCTACCACCCCTTTAATGCCCTGAACTGCTGATTTCAATGAATCCACAGAGGCTTTTCCTGCTTTCTCAAGCGCATGCTTTGCTCTTTCTCGCAGTTCTGAATCGTTTTCAGGGTCTGTTCCATTCATTATATCATTTTTATTCTTCACATATTCAATCCCGATAACTGGCTTTGGCATCAAACTGATAGCATAAGCATAGACATTACCTTCTTTTCCCGGGGACATAGCCATGACTGGCACTTCTGTTTCCCACCTGCCTTCTGAGTTTCTGATCAGGGTCGCATCAATAGTTGTCCTGAATTTCTTCAGGTTCTCAGGTCTCCTCGATTCGGTTGAGACTTCCACACCCTTCGGAATTATGATCTGCTCATATGCTGGATAGTCAACAGAAAATTCTGATCCTGCATCGGGTCTCTTACCTCCTTCAACCCATACAATTGCACCATCAGAAAAATTATAATCCTGAACCTGCAGGAAGGGAGTTATATTTCCTCCATATATCCCATCCACATTCTTTATACTTTTTGCAAGTGGGTTCTTGAGCAAATAGCGGTCAGCTCCACTTTCAACATGCCGTTCGTGTAATATCTCAATTTCTCCAGGTTCGTTGTTTCTTCCAAAGGTTACTTCCCCTGTAGCAGATTCTGCTGACTTTCGGACAATGCCTAATAATGATACTACGAGATCAAGTGATTTCCCGGTTGCGGTATCAATAAAGCCTGAATTATATACCTGTTCCATCTGTGCAAAAAGGAAGTCAATCTCAAGCGCAGCTGACTCGACTATGGTCCTTATCACGCTTCCAGGATTAATATCAGTGATTAGCTGAGGAGCATTCAATTTGTAATTCACAAAAAAAGGAGTATGATCATCAGGTTTTTCGCCTCCTGGAAGCCACTCTACCATATTGTTGCCAAGTCTGTAATCAGTATTTTTTTGGAAAACTGCCGGTGCTCCTTTTGCAGTCCCATCTATCTTGACTATTTCAAGTGCATTTGGCTGTGCAAGTTTATACTTGACCTTGTTGATTGTATACTCGTGCTTTTCATTGACTATGCCCTTTGTTACTTGCGAAAGAATTGCCTCTGTTATTTCGTTATATGATTTTCTCACGAATGTTATCATCCCACCTCCAGATAGAACGGGAATACCACGTTCATTGGAACATTACTTTTGATAGGAAGAACTGTAATATCTACCAGGACAGAATTTTTATTATCCCTGTGAACAATCACTGAAATTTCTACAATATCCTGAACACGAGATTCCTGCAATATGCATTCCTTTATATATAATCTTACAAGATCCCATGTGCGTTCATTGTTGGGCTCGCCAATGAGTTCATGCAGTCTTGAGCCATAATCCGGATGCCCCAGGGCTCCAAGCTCCCCTTTGCGGGTGAGAAGTCGATGCATTATCGCCTGACCAAGGTTCTGTCTGCCAGAAACCATCTCTAAATCCCCTTTTTTGCTGGCAATTAGATCTGCTCCAAATCCTGTATATTCTGGACGCATTTCGAGTACCAATTTCATATCCGTTCCGAGCAGTTCTTCATCCATAAATTCACCTATCCGATCATTACCGTACCTGCAGCAATCACAGTACCTGAGGGAAGATCCACAGGATCATTGCATGTCATGGCAACATCCCCATTCCTTGCTGCCATTTTGCCATTTATCTTCACTGTGAGGCTGCCCATCTGTATTGTAGCCTGATTCGAGGGGGGCTTTGAAAATGATCCACCTATTGGGATATGAGGGGGAACGTTTGTGGCGGTTGAACCTGCAGTTGCTGCTGGCATTCCCATGATCTTCACATTTGTGCTGAGGCTGCCGTTGATTATACCTGTGAAAGGATGCGGAACTGGAGTTGGGACAGGTCCGCCAGGAGATGGAACCTGGATGATATGAATGTCGGTTGCAATGATCTTATCTCCAATTTTGGCTGCAGGCATTCCCATTTTTACCACCCTCAGTTTATGTTCACCATGGCTCCTTTTATATCAAGTGTGGCGGAGGCTTCCAGTTTCCCCGTAGTTCCAGCCTTTAAATTAAGTGCCTGCTGGCTTTCTATCTTGATGTTCTGAGCTGAGAACGAGAGATCTCCATCAGCTTTCAGCGATGTATTGCCTTTTGTTTTAATATCAAGCTTCGCATTGGACTCGATCATAATATCACCATCGGTCTTGATTGTGACCACAGATTTTCCCACTTCAGCTTTGAGTTCATCATCTGTTATTGTGAGTACTATACCGCTCTGGAACTTCATATACAGCCGCCGTATGTCCTTCTTTTTGGGATCTGGCGATTCGAATATGATCTCACCCGCGTTATTGACCGGGGGTCTATTCTCATCATTGTATATACGTCCGATAACGATCGGTGCATTGATGTTTCCATTGATGAACGCCAGAAGAACAAGATCGCCAACGTTAGGAACATACACAAGCCCTATATGCTGTGTTGCGATCGGGACTTTTCGAAGTTCAAGTTCACGGTTTTTGAGTTTTACATTGCATTCATAATTCTCTTTGTCACTGTCTTTACTGTGAGGGAATATGGATGTCACTATACCGAGCTCCATTATATGCAGCTTTTTTGTTTCTTCCTCGGCTATTCTTTTTATCACTTCGACAGCCTTCATATTTTTCCTCCGGGAACGCTTCGTTTTCCCAAGGCTTCTAATTTTTCGGTCAATAACTTGACCAGTTCTCCCGCCTTTTGAAACTCACGCTGGCTATCCTCCACGTTCTTTTTTGCGTTCTTGACTTTCCCTATCGAATCACCAAAGGTTTTATTCATCTTGCTCCTGGCTTCCCTGTTAGCCATCTCTTTTACATTGAGCAATTTTTTTGCAGACTCAACTTTATTTTTTGCTGCATCCGTGGCGTTTTTCGTCTGCTGCCGCTTTGCTTCCAGAGCCTTAAAAGGTGCCTCAGCTTTTTCCATTGAGGTTTTGAGCGCTTTTTTTGTCTTTTCAAATGGCGAAGTGATTTTATCTATACCTCTATCAAGAGTTTTCTTAGCTGTCTCTACTTTTTTCTCTGCCATCTCACCACACATCTGCCCGATTTTATGCTGAAACCAGTAATCAGCATCTATATGATGAACCTTGACCTTTATAAATTTTGGGTTTGCGTTTTTTCGAATTTTGGAATCAGGAATTCCCGAACTTTGACCGTTTTATTGAGTGCATCATACACTTCTTCAGGTGATGCGCTTTCGCCTGGATATCGGAACTCAACAGCAAAGCCTGTGATCCCTTCAACGAGAGACTCAAGTTCTTGAAAATTAGAATCGTATTTTTCACAATCGATTACAAGAGCAGTCAGATCATGGATCTTTCGTAACTCTTCTCCCTGCTTGATAAGATATGCCTTCAGCCATTTCTCAATTGCCTGCTGGCAATGAAAACCTGCTTGATTCTCAAGCCCTTTTTGCTGTGCCAGAAGCTTTGCTGCCTTGAAGTCGCTGTCTCCCCTCTCAACCCATTCGCGTACTATCTCGAGCATATATCACCTGCCCATCTCTTAGGATCTTTCTAATGAATGGGTCTCCGATATTCATTCTATACCTGATTTCTTCCGGCGTGCGAACGAGTATATCCATGGGAATATAGTCATCTTTCAATGCATGTCTCATGGATGCAGCGCGCCTTAATGGTCTTTCTTTGGATTCCATTATTACAAATAGGTCAAGGTCACTGTCCTTTTCAGGTTTTCCCCATGCATAAGAGCCGAAAAGGATTATCTTCTCAGGGTTGAAATTTTCCGCTATCTTCCTAGTAATTTCTTTGATGGTTTCTCTTGAAATCATAATAACAACAGTATCTGTTCTATGAAATCATAAAATCTTTCTGGCATATAATCAAAAGAAACCCGAAGATCTACTCCGGCTGCCTTGCTCCGCAGTTGCTGCAGAACTTAGCCACTTTTGGTATCACCTCATTGCAGTTAGGGCAGTTCTTGGTATCAACGTCAGAAGGCGGCATCTTGCTGCACCTGGGGCAGAGGTCAGGGGCTAAAGGCATGGGAGCGCCGCAGTTCATGCAAAACCTCGGTTTTTCTTCCTGCTTCTTGCCGCATTTATTGCAAAATTGAGAATCAGCAGTTAATGGGGCATGGCAGTACATGCAGAATTTTTGCTTCTCTTCTTTACCTGCCACTATCTTTTTCTCTTCACCAGGTTTTTGCTTTTTCTTCCTGTAGATCAGATAAATAATGCCGATAGCTATCCCCACGATGATCAGGATCGCCACGATCCAGAACCATGATGATTCACCTGAGGATGATTTCAGCGATAGATCCAGCATTGTTCCTTCATCCTGGACGATCACGGATCTCGTCAGAGGTTCATATCCGGATTTGCTCGCGCTCAGGCTGTGTTTCCCAGCGTCAACCGTCAGTTCGTACTCCCCATTTGCTCCTGTGGTGGCTATTTTACCATCAATATTGATCGCAACGCCCTGAACCGGCTCCCCTGTCCTCACATCAATGATTCTTCCTGTGATCGAGGCTGATTTTGGGGGTGGTGCAGATGTGGGGATGGGTGTTGATTGAGGCAGAGCCGTTCCGGGCTGGACTGTTGTTCCCGGCGGCGCAGGAGTGAGATTGCATGCAGAAGTTGTAACTCCGCCTGAAGCGACCTCAATGTTTAGCTGAAAGTCCTCAAATCCCGATTTCTTGCACCAGATAACGTGCTTGCCCGGAGATACGTCTTTGAGCATCACAGGAGCAGTCCCTTTCAGAGCGCCGTCCAGATATACCTCTGCACCTGAAGGAGAGGATGTCACGGAAATGCTGCCCGGCGCCTGGGATAAGGAACATGTCACCGAGGCAGTGGAACTGGCTGCGAGATTTACGGTGGTTTCGCTATCTGCGTATCCTGAGAGCCTGCATTTCACTGTGTGAGAGCCAGGAGAGATGCCGTCGAGAATCAGGGATGGAGTGGCTTTTCCTCTGGAAATTCCGTCGAGCAGCACCTCGGCTCCTGAAATCGTGGAAGTAATTGTGATCTGCCCGGCTTCGTAACTGGCTTTCACTTCTTCTGCACTGAGGGCACGGTTGTAGATGCGGACTTCGTCTATTTCGCCATTGAAATATTGAGGAGTACCACTCAAACTTGCACCTATGATCATCTGCCAAGGTTGCAAGATAGAGTTAGTTAGAGTAAATGTACCATCCGATTCACCATTGACATACAGAGTTAACTTGTTACTATTAACAATAGCAATGACATGATACCATTTATTTAAGCTCAACTCTGTGGACCCAACAAGAAGCGTATAATCGCTTGGTGGTGAAAGCCAGTTGGCAAATGCAACTTTATTGCCATTAGGATAACTCATGGTAAGCTCCCATTTATCAGGATATCCATCTATAATTCCACCATACTCAATATATCCTTTCAACTTAACTTGACTTTGTCAGATTAGTCCCTCAGCATATAAGCATTCGCTGATTCTTGATTTTCGGAAATATTTATATAAATCAGCATCGGTAATATTCTCTTTGGAGGGGTTAAATCATGAATTTTTTTCAAACTTGCGTGTCGGAGACTTAAAAGCATCGACCAATAAGCTAAAGCAGTTCCATAATAAATATATCCCAAGTTTTAAAACAAAGACACGCAACCTGTGGAAACAATCACTGCAATATCTTCAGGGAATATTTCTTGAGAAAGGGAGAGGCAACATGGTAAATTATGCCAGAAATGTACCCGATACCAACAATCAGGTGCTTCAGAACTTTATTTCGGATTCGCCCTGGGATGAAAGGCCTGTGATCAATCAAATCCAGAAAGATGTATCACAGCTGATCGGCGATAAAGACAACGGTTCGATCCACATAGATGAGTCGGGTTTCAAAAAATCAGGCAAGAATTCCGTCGGAGTAAAACGGCAATATTGCGGTCGACTTGGGAAAGTGGAAAATTGCCAGGTTGGCGTTTATCTTGGGTACGCAAATGGAAACCGTCGAACCCTGATCGATGAACGGTTATATCTTCCTGATGATTGGGCAAATGATCCTGTTCGCCGCAGTCAATGTGGTGTACCTGAAGATGTTACATTCAAAACCAAAGCCGAACTTGGTCTGGAAATGATAGCGGATGCCAAAGAACGCAGAGTTCCGTTTGCATGGGTTGGAATGGACTGTTTTTATGGGGAACAGCCGTGGTTGCGCAGTGCAATCGATAGCAAGGGAATGATTTATATTGCTGATATTCCTTGCGATACACAGGTATGGTTGAATCAACCAAGAACAGAAATCCCGGAGAAAAAAGGAACTCGTGGACGCAATCCTACAATAGAAAAATTAGTCCAGGGAGAATCAGAGCCAGTTCAAGTGCAGAAATTGGCTAAATATCCAGACATCGAATATCATCGTGTTTTTCTCAGAGATACTGAAAGAAAGGAATTCTGGTCTCATTTGGCATGTCTGCGTGTGTATCCAGTCGAGGATAAACTACCTGGGAAAGAGATCTGGCTGATAATACGTAAAGATGAGGGTGACAATAAAACGAAATATCAGTTTTCAAATGCACCTGCTGATACAAGAATCGAGCGGCTGGGTCAGATGTCGTGCAGTCGATACTGGATGGAACGGGCATTGCAGGATGCAAAAGGCAATACAAAAATGGCAGATTATCAGGTGAGAGGCTGGACTGGCTGGCACCATCATATGGTGATGACGCTACTTGCCATGCTGTTTATTCTGGAAATGCAGGTTGAATTTGGTAAAAAAGCTCCCATGACATCGGTTCAGGATGTTAAGGAGATTCTTGAAGTCATAATGCAAAGAAAAGAGATCACAGAGGCGGAAATCCTTGCGGTTATCCTGCAAAAACATAGAGCACGTTTATCGGCAAGAAAGTCTCATCACCGTAGAAATCTGCGGAGATAAATCGGCAACTATGTCAAATAATGGCGTTTAGTGGTAACTTTCTTCTTCTGTGATGGACAACCACAAAAAGTAAAGATTGTGAAAAAAATTTGTCTACAGTGATTCATGCGTTTCTCTAGAAGATAGGCAAGTTGACTTCTTAAAGGAAATGTCCCAGAAGAGTTATGTATTAATGTGACAAAGTCAAGTTAATCCAAGACGTAGTAGTTAAAGTCGTATAAGTATATACACTTGGCGTGCCCACATAATCATTCACTCCATCAAAACTCAGCGCCTTCCCGAACTTCCCATCAACAAAAGTTGCGCCGTAAATCGTACCATCATTCCCATTCCCGCTCGTATCCTTTGCATCCCCATCAAAATGCCACTCTCCGACAAGCCCGGTTCTTGAAACCTCGCCCGCCGCATTTCCCGCCAGAGCGAGCGCCACAACGAGACTTATCGCAAGGGCATGCGCCGCAGGCAGGCATATCGATATCCCACCTGTTTCTTTCATATTTTACCTCCTATTACAATATACTGGATTAACTATGCTTCTTCAGCAACTCGAAATACTGCTTCCTGATGGGATTGTATTTTTTTTATTAATATCTTTTCCACGATCTTTTCTATATATTCATCTGCCTCTGCTGTTAAGTATTCAACACCGCAGATTGTGCAGATATCAGCGTCAATGCTTTCGATTGCAATTAACCCTTTTTCGGATTCCATGATAAACTTAGTTTTTCTCCGTTCCATTTTTCCACCGCAATCAGGGCATTTTTTTAATCTTGGCATGATTACCTCCTCTTTATAAAGCCAATCCATTTATTTGGATCTGGTTCATAAACTGTAATTATTGCTACAACCTCTTCATCAACACCTACGACCACATGAAGAGGTCTTAGCTCTGATGTTTTACCGTATATTAGATAGCTTGGTAGTGGTTTATCATCCTCATACTCTTCAATTATCGTACCATTTTCAATTGCTTCTTTAACTTCTTTTATCTTTATATTCCGTTCTAGCATCCTTTTTCTTGTATGCAACTTTACGTTGTAATAACCTTTGGAAATTAATTTCCTAATACGTTCAAACATTTTCGATTTCATGGTATCCACAAATAGATTTATTGCGATGGCGGACTGCAAGCACATTATTGCAAAGTTCCGGAACTGAAGGCATGAGAGCACCGCAGTTCATGCAAAACCTCTTTGTCTCATCCTGCTTTTTTCCGCATTTATTGCAAAAATCTGAATCCAGAGGAATCGGAGCATGGCAGAACATACAGAATTTCTTCTTCTCTGCTACTGCCTCTCCTGCTTTCCTTTCTTCCTTCTTTACCTCTACCTTTTCTTTTTTCTTCTCCTTTGCTTTTTGCCTCCTCTTCCACATGAAATAGATCAAAACAGCAGCCGCGATCAGCACCGCGAAAACGAGTGCAATAAGCCAGAGCTCAGTGCCTTCCTGTCCAGGAGGAGGCATTAAAGTCACGGTTATTATCGCTGTTGGTGTCGGAGTCTGTCGACCAGGTTCAAGAACGATCTCACCTGAGCCGTCAATAAACCCCTCTTTTCTCGCTATGGCTCTGACAGTGACCTTTCCTTCTGCAGGCGCTGTCAATGTTGCGGTGACCTGACCGAAGGCATCGGTCGTACCTCTGGTGGGATTGATTTTACCTGCTGGTATCGAGGAGAGCATCACGCCTGCACCTTGGACTTCTTTGCCGTCTTTATCCGTCACGGTGACTGTGACCACTGAGGTAGAGCCTGGTGTGATGAATGCTGGTTCTGAGGTGAGAGTTAATGCAAGCGGAGGTAGACCTGGGGTTGGTGTTTCCTGGAATTCTATCTTCGGGGTTGTGGGAACTGGAGTTGTGGGTGTTGGTGCAGGTGCGAGAATGCAAGTAATGGTTGCACTCCTCCCAGCGGGGACTGTTGCAGCAGTTTCGTTATCTGAGTAGCCAGGAAGTCTGCATTTTACAGTGTGGGAGCCGGGAGATACACCAGAGACCGTTAGAGTCGGATTTGCAGTTCCCTTAGATACACTATCCACGAGCACTTCAGCCCCTGATGGAGATGAACTAATTGTAATGTCCTGAGACATGCTGCCGCATATTTCACGAAACATATAGTTCTACCGCACCTTATTTTGAGCTTTAATCAGCACAAAAACCCAGCAATATGTTGTTGGACATTACAACTAATGGAAATTTGTCCAGCTTCATAATTAGCCTTTATTTCGCCCTCACTTAAAGCGCGGTTGTAAATGCGAACTTCGTCGATGATGCCATTAAAATAAACATTCCATGCACCAGAATGACCTATTTGCCAATCATTGGTGGACTTTATGTCATTTAATGCAAAGTCTCCGATATTTATATTATTATGACCTTCTAAATTTCCATCAACATAAATATAAAAATGCTGTCCCTTCCTTATACCAACAAGATGATGCCATTTTCCATCGGCTACATTTGTAGTTCCTATTGCTCCAACCTCATAAGAAGCTTCATCATCGGAAAAATAAGATAATCCATTTTCTTGTTTATTCCCAGCCCACCAACCGACATGTAAAGTCAATGATTTTTCTTGTTCTTCATGGCGCTTACCTATAATAACACCTGCTGCCAATTTTGTGGTTTTTATCCAAGCTTCATTCGTCCAATCAGACGTGGAGGGGTTTTCAAGGGTGGGGATTTTTATAAAATTGTCCACCCCATTGAAACTCAAAGCCTTTCCATATTTTCCATCAATGAAAGTTGCACCATAGATTATACCATCGTTATTATTTCCACTCGAATCTTTTGCATCCCCATCAAAATGCCATTCCCCGACAAGCCCTGTTCTTGAAACCTCGCCCGCCGCGTTTCCCACCAGCGCAAGCGCCACAACCAGACTTATCGCAAAGATGCGCGCTGAAAATAGCCATATCACATATCCACCTATATTTTTCATATCATCCCACCTTGTTTTTCAGATATTTCTGGTTTCATAGAACCAGGTTCTTTAATTAACATCTATATGATGATGCAATGTAATAAAATTATCGAGACGCCTTGTTTGCAGCAAGAACATTATCATATCATGCATCTTCAAGAACATTAAACGTAGGTTTCGTACTTTAAATACTCTGTTCGAAGATTTGAAACTTTTCTCATAGAATCATACCTTTTCCACAACTGGTTCTTTGTAGTTAAATTTCTTGTTGATAAGACTAATTTTTAAGAAAATACATTATCAATAGACTATTTATTAATGACAATGTTTATATGTTGATAAGACAATATAGACTTATGTTTATTCAAGGAATCGAGAAAAGAGGACATACATACTATGCTGTATATCACGGTAAACGTCTTGCCAACAAGGTCGTCCGGGAAACAAAACTTTACATTGGAAGTTTTGATAATATAGATGAACCGAAGCGCATTGAGATGGAGAAAAAACTTAAGGAACTGGAAGACCCCTCCCTCATCCAAAAATTCCATTCTATTCTGTTATCCAGAGGTTACAGATTACCATCACCTATCTCTACCCTGGAAATCGAAGAGGTCTATAGTTACGGGCCAGAACTGGCATTGCATAAGGTTTGTGAAGAAATAAATCTTGTAAACATAATTACTGATCTTAGCCCAAAAGGCGGTGGTCCCGAGCTTGGAAAGGTTGTTGAATCTATGGTAATAGCCAGAAACTGTGATCCATGCAGTTACTATCAGCTTTCCGACTGGTATTCAAGGAGTGCTTTACCATTCATAGTCAAGCTTCCAATATCTGATTTTACCTACGATGTAGCCTTAAATGCCCTGAATTATCTCCAACCGAAGAACACGATTCCAATGCAGATCG
>JAPZAV010000005.1 GCA_027460465.1 Candidatus Methanoperedens sp.
GTGTAAGATAGTTGACAAGGACGGAGACATTACATATCTGGCAACAAACGATTTAACTTTATTGCACTATGATGATTTCATTGCTCATTTCCAGCATCGGTGGAAGATAGAAGAATTTCATAGGGGTATTAAACAAACAACAGGAATAGAAAAATGCTATTCTACTTTAGCATCTTCTCAACAAACTCATATCTTTGCTTCTTTTATAGCTTTTGTCAAATTAGAAGTTAGACGATTGAAAGAACATATTTCATGGTATGAGCAGAAAGCTATTATTGGTAGATACGCGGTTACTAATTATTTAAAGGCAAAAGCGTAAGTCCTAAATCTATTAATCATTTTTTCCACCTAGAATCTAGTAAATACCGCTATTATTAAATATTTTTCGGAATTTATGCTGTGTGGCATGATTAACAAAATAGAGGGTAGCTTTCGCTCGGGCAATAGCCTCGTTTCCTATTGGATGTTTTTTATCTGCTGATATGCCCAGAATTTTATTTTTGCCTCCCTATATGAATTTCGAATCTTGTGGCTTCGCGCATTTTCTCCAAATATTCGTTTGACAGCAGAAAATATTCCTTCGGTGCATACCCATCTTTTCCCATATTCTTTCTCCTTTGCCCACCGCTTGTATCCCTTCTTTTTGTATAGTCTGACTTCATTTGCTCTTGCTGAAAGTCCTTTTTCCGATGCGTTTTCCCGTATTTTTATTGCGGTATCTATACCAAGTTTACGGCACAGATTGAAAGTATCCTCACAATCGTGTAAGCCATCCATCATTGCTTTCTTAATATTTCTGCAGTTTTCCTTTATCATAACTCTTCCTGACTTACGCTCATCCAGATCCTCGTTTCCCACTCGAACGTCCACAATATTCCTTTTGCTATCCCCAAGTATAACGACCTTGATCCAACCTCGTCTTATACCCCATGCCTGCCGACTCCATTCACCGTGATTGCTCACTTTCATTCCTGAACCATCTACACCGACTATGAGATCGTTGGATTTTGCATCGAAATTTAGGGGGAGCTTCAGCATTCTTCTTCGAATCTGGCTGAAACTGATAACAGGAAAATTGTAAAAGTGCCTGGATAATCCTCGCATTATACCCTGCAATGCCCTGTATTCAGATCCTTTGGCATAAAATACAGCAAGAAATCGTATCATTGAATCGGGATAAGTGTATGGTTCGCCTACCTTACCTGCATTCATTTTATTAACTTCAGGAATCCAGGTCTCTAAAAATGCTGGATTGATGTAAAATTCTCCTCGTTTGATTAACTGTTCGTTGTATGTCTTCCAATCCCGTTCATATTTGCGTTTTTTGCCCCATCGTTTGACTTTTGCCATAATGTTTATATATGTTTAAACACATATATTATTAACTATGAGAAAGTTAAATCTTGAAAACGGAAAGTTTCATCTTGAGGATGAAATAGAGGCAGTTGTTGAAGGTGAAGTCAAGAAAATTGGCAACGGAGCTATGATACTTTCTGCAAAAAAATACATTGGAAGGAAAGTGTACGTTTTAATAAGAAAATAGACCATTCATGCTACAAAGCACTGCAAACCAAAACTTTATATAACACAATGCCGGTCTGACGTAAGCGTTATGTTGTTTGAAATTATTCCGGTTGGTCCACTCATTGAAAGTTTTGCCGTTAATGAAATTTTAGCTAAAGTAACGAAAAGAATTTTAAAAAAAGACCCTTTTGAATGTGCTATAAAACAAGCCATCGAGGAACTTAGGAGTAAAAAACCAGATGATTGGCTGTTAATAGAGGAAATCTATAGTACGCGAAAAGAAATCTTCGATAAAATAGATGTATCTGATAAGACTACTTTTAAGAAAATTCTTGGTAAGAAGGGCGTAACGACTGAGACTTCTTTAATATTATACAAAAAACTTACTGAGAAATTCAATGGAATTATAAGAGAAACTGCACAAAAAAACGCTGAGGTCTTTCAAGCATACGTAATAAAAGAATTTGAAGAGATACACATAGATAATAAAGAAAAAGTGAAACTTCTCAAAAATCTCGCACAGACCGAAAAATTCTATTTTGATAGAATTATAGAATATTTTGAAATATTAGTGGTGAAAGAAAAGGAAATACATCACTTAATTCCGATTGCATCTAAATTGAAAAAGGGAAATGTATTTGATGAAAAATTATTCAGACCAGAAGGACCTCTCTGGATAGATTTTGAAAAGGATTATATTGTCAGGCGGCGTGAAGTTGACACGATAGTAGATAACTTTGAGAACGGTATTTCGTACATTCTGCTTGTAGGCGAGGCAGCTTCAGGGAAAAGCGTTATTGCAAAAAATGTCGGCTTCGAACTTGCAAACACGTACGATGTGCGCTATTTCGATTCAAAAGGGTTTGAGACGCACAAGGTTGATGCTATTTTAGAGAATATATTGAAACTAAAAGATAGTTCGCTTGTTATTATAGAAGATGCTCACTTGTATCCAGAATACTGCGATGATTTGATGGAAGATATAATTGGGAATGATAGAATCGCTATAAAAATTTTGTTCACAGCGCGCCCTACCTATGAACGTCATCGGAAAGTACATAACCTTAATGATAATTGCAACAAGATAACTCTTGAAGCCTTTGATATGGTGGATGCTATTATTGAAAAATATGTTGAAAAAAGTGAAAAACCCAAACCAAGCACAGAAGAAAAAGAGATGATTATAAACGATTCACAGAACAGCCTATGGGTTTTGGCATATTCACTTAAGGCATGGGAACCGGGAAACCCAATACAAAAAAACCAAGTGTATGAAAAGGTCTATGATGACTTGATGGGACTTGACAATAAATATTCGATAAAAGGGTCACACGATGTGATTCTTGCACTTGCACCTTTCTATTCATATGAAATTAGGGTTAAGAGAGTCTTCTTATCAAAACAATTAAAACTCGATGATAGAACTATCACAAAATTACTTGATGTCGGAGAGATTAAAGAGAGTAAAGAGAGTGGATTTCTTTCTTTAGATCACTCAGCAATTGCAGAAATTTATTTGAAAACTGGTGAGATGTATAGAGAGCTTATAGATTCGTTATTAGAAGATTTGAAAAAATTTAATAAAAACTTTCGCAATAATAAAGATTTTAAGGTTAATATGTTCCGTTATTATCTGAGTGAATATGAGGGTGAAAATTATGATGAAATTTTTAGTCACTTAAGTTATGAAGAAGGGCTCATAGGTGACATCCTCAATGATGTTGATACTTGCATTGCAGTTTATCATTTGGTAAAAGATGAACCGGATATTAAAAAAATATGGCGTTGCATAGATGCTATTTCATTTGCTAGGAGTGATATGGCAAAAAAATTATTTGATCCACTTTTAATTTGCCTCGTCTGGAAACTGAAGGAATATGATATAGAAAAGATAGGAGAATTCATAGGAGATTTTTCATTTCAGAATAAAAAGGTTGCGACAGAACTAGGTGAAAGGCTTTTGTATGATATCCTCGTGCCAAAAATAGAACAAGAGTGGGATGAGGTAAGGTTATCGCGGTTCGCAATGGATATTGTGGAAAGAAATGAAGATTTGGGTAGGATATTCGAGGCTGGCTTTAGAGAAGAGGGATACCACAGAGGTATTCTGCCTCTCCTCGTAACTTCGGGATATTTTACTGAAGAACTTAAAGGCAAATATAGAGGGGGATGTTTCGATCTTCTTCGGCAGAAAACTAAAAAGCATACTTAAAAGAGCTTTCGATGAGTAAAATGTAATGTTATAGGGACGATTTTTGAAAATCCGAGTGCGCCTAAGTTACACTGATACATATCGCCGATGCGAGCATAAAAACCTATCGTTTTCAGTCACAAACCACGGACTTAAGTTCGAGGCCTGTAGCTAGCGTTTCTCTTATTTTTCTCTATTATATTCATATTTATCTTGCTCAGAAATATACTTCTGAACGACATCCCATCCATTCCCAACTGACCCATGGAAACAGCTTGGAGCCCAGAAATGCTCACCACACCATTCCCTCAAATGTGGAAATTCTTTCTTTAAAATCCTGCTCGTACTCCCTTTTATTCTTTTGGCAATGTAACTTGGGGAATACTTTGGAGGATATTTAAAGAATATGTGAACATGGTCGGGATTTACAGCGATCTCAATGATCTCAATATCCATTTCTACGCACGTCTTACAATTAATTCCCTCGGCGATCACTGCCGCATCGCCAACCAGCATCTTTCCCCTGTATTTCGGGGCGAAAACCATATGATCAGTCAGCAGCGAGACCGTATGCCTGTCATGCCGAAGCTCTTTCCTGTTCATACCTTCAAAACCTGCCATTTCCTTCGAAGTCACCAGAAGGAATCAATGGAACGGTTTCAAGATTTTCCGCGCTATTAAAAGAGGCAGCACTATGATACTTCAACAGCAAAGGGGAAACTCTCTGTAATTAACTGACCATCAGCGTAATGTATGCCCACGACTGCAGAGCATGGAGCCACTCCGGCATGCCATTCTTCGTCTGCATGCCCATCATTTACTGCAGGCAGGTCAGCAGTCGATTCTTTGCCCGTCATAGTGAGGTGCAGCACAGCTGAGTTGGTCCGGGTTGCCCTGTCGCTGCCATCGAAGAAGACGCCCCTGCCTGGATAGTACTGATTGATCATAAAGTGCAGCTTTATAAAATAATATTTTAATATTTATTAAATATTAATAAGAAAAGATAAAGCTATTTATGGTATAAAAAGCTAATCTTAGCATTTGCAAAGGTATCTTAAATATTGTAAGAACCATATACTGAACAGGGTACGATAAGATGGAATTCAAAATACAGCAACTTCAGATCAAAGCAGGGAAATACAAGGTTGTTCTCAACACAGAAGATGCAAAAGAACTGGGGACAAGGGGAGGCGACCGGGTGCAGCTCAAGGACCACAGCTACCTGACAGCGATCGCAGAAACCGGGGACATGATCCCAAAAGGTTCTGTGGGTGTATATCAGGAGATCTGCGAGAAGATGGGCAAGGTCTGCCCGCTCACAGTGGATATAATCCCTACCTCAAGACCGAGTTCTGTCGCCTTCATCAAGAAGGTGATGGATCATCAGAAGCTCACGCAGGAAGAGATATATCAGATAGTGCAGGACATTGTCAGGGATAACCTCACTGAAATAGAGATGGCTGCCTATGTCACAGCGTCCTATATCCACGGCATGACCTCGGATGAGGTGGAATGGCTCACGCGTGCAATGATAGACACAGGCGAGAAGATCGAATTCGACACACATCCCATCATGGACAAGCACAGCATCGGCGGAGTACCTGGCAACAAAATATCCCTGCTCGTTGTGCCCATAATCGCAGCGAACGGTCTTCTCATACCCAAGACAAGCTCAAGGGCGATAACAGGCGCGGCAGGTACCGCTGACCTGATGGAAGTTCTCGCTCCCGTGGAACTGAATGCTGAGGAAATAAAATCCATCACAGAGAAGGTCGGAGGTGTGATCGCATGGGGCGGAGCGACGAACATAGCCCCTGCTGATGACAAGCTGATACATGCAGAATATCCCCTCAGCATCGACCCTTACAACCAGCTCCTTGCATCCATAATGGCGAAAAAAGGGGCGGTCGGGGCAGATAGCGTTGTTATAGATATACCTGTGGGCACCGGAACAAAGGTCCCCACGACGCAGGAGGGAAAAAAGCTCGCCCGCGATCTTATAGAGCTGGGCGAGCGGCTCGGGATGAGCGTGGAATGTGCAATGACCTATGGTGCTTCGCCAGTGGGAAGGACTGTTGGACCCGTCATAGAAGTAAGGGAGGCTCTCAAGGTGCTGGAAACAATGGAGGGACCGAACAGCCTTATTGAAAAGAGCACAGCACTTGCAGGCATTCTGCTTGAGATGGGAGGGGCTGCAGCAAAAGGGCGCGGAAAAGAGCAGGCAGTGGAGACACTGCGTTCAGGCAAAGCGCTAAAGAAATTAAAAGAGATAATCGAGGCGCAGGGGGGAAACCCGAATATATCCTATCAGGATATCAAACCCGGAGAACACAAGGCAGAACTCCCTTCACCTGCGGATGGTTATGTGATAGAATTCGATAATAAGCGCATAATCGAAATCGCAAGGATCGCAGGTGCGCCCATTGACAAAGCAGCAGGTGTCTGGATCCACAAGAAAAAAGGCGAGATGGTCAAGAAAGGAGATCCGCTTATAACGATATTTGCAGATAAGGGATGGAAGCTCAGCAATGCCATGAAGAATGCAGAGAAGGATTTCCCGATAATAGTCGAAGGCATGCTTCTTGAAAGGGTGCAGACCTTCAGGGTCGTATAGACTATTTTACGAAGTCCCGCTCAAGCTTGAGCGAATAGAAAAATATCGGTTCGCCTTCAGCCACATCCTTCCAGAGGCTTTTATCCACGCACCCTTCTCCAAGCTCTTTAACGATGCCGTCATAGGTGACCGCAGCTATCTTATCAATATTGATCGCCATGTTCTCAAGACGGCCGCTGCTGGTATTCCGTATTCTGTAAACTCCCTTATTGTAGAACTTCGAAGATATCATCGTGCTTTTGCCGTGCTGTACAGCATCTTTTACTTTGAAATCGTCCAGGTCAAGCACATTTCCTATCCTGTCGATTTCGACCTTGAATGTCAGCATAGATGTGGAGCCAGACATAATCACTTATGTTATGTAATTGCACCTATTTAATAGTTATTTATCAGAGAGCTGAATATCGATTTCCATGAATTCTTCCGCGATTTTCACCTTCTCAAATATGCTCCTTGCCTCCAGAAGCAGAGGATCAGCGCTCTCAGAGTAGCGCGAACTGATATGGGTCAGCACCAGCTGTTTTACCTTTGCTTTCTGTGCAAGAAGTGCGGCTTCCTTTGATGTGCTGTGCTTTGTCTCGACCGCCCAGTCTTTAAGTTCATCGCCAAGCGTCCCGTCATGGATGAGGAGATCTGCCCCAGCACTTGCATTTTCAATGGATCTGCATGGTCGTGTGTCTCCGCTGTAAACAAGCTTCCTCCCTGGACGGTCCTGGCCTATTACGTCAGAAGGATTTATTATGCGGTCCCCAAGCCTAACAGGCTCGCCCTTCTGGAGTTTTGAGAAAAGAGGTCCGACAGGGATACCAAGCTCGATAGCCCTCTCTCTGTTGAATCTTCCCGTGCGCTTTTTTTCTTCCAGGACATAGCCTAAACTTGGAATTCCATGGTCTGTTGCAGCTGCTGTTATTGAATATTCTTCTCTGTTCACCACATCCCCATCCTTCAGTTCATGTGCAAGTATCTCGAATCCTAATTTATAGTATCCGAGCTCTATCAAAAGCGTTACAAGCTGTTCCGTCCATTCCGGACCATAGATCTCCAGGGGTTCTGTACGCCCATTAAAGGACAGGGTCTGTATAAGTCCAGGGATACCGAGAAAGTGGTCTGCGTGAAAATGGGTGATGAATATGGAGGTGAGCTTCATTCCTGTTTTTGCGCGCATCATCTGCTGCTGTGTTCCTTCACCGCAGTCAAATAGCATGAGTTCCCCATCCCTGTTTATAAGTACCGCAGAAGGATTGCGCCTGGGTGTGGGCAGAGTACCACCTGTACCTAGAAAAGTCACACGAAGCATGAAGCGGTTATTTGCTTTCTGACTTTATATAGGTCACTTTCGCGCAATTTTGATAGCGATCAGCAGCATCAGTATCACGCCCAGCAGAGTGAATCCAGGGATCGCAGGGACTTTGCTTTCGGCGTACAGGGTTTTATCTGTCAGACCCACGATCACCCATGTGGCTTTATTATCCTCCACCATGTCTGCATTTGAGTCCTCGATCTTATACGGCATTTCTACAGTATATTTTATAGAAATCGTTCCTGTCATTGATATGGCTTCTGTGCGTCCCAGTGACTCGAAGGTAGAATCCTCGTATCTCAGGATCTTATCATGCTCGGAAATTCTGACATTGTTCACATTTCTAAGATCTTTGTAATTTGCAGTGATGTCCAGGATTACTTTATTGTCTTTTATGTCCTTTTTATATGAAACAAGATCTGCTCCATTGACGCTTGAGAAGCTCTCTCTGGATAGATTTGATTCAAGGGCAGTGTACAGAACAGGCGACATTTCAAGGTGCATGGTTCTTGTCCCGCTGAAATCCCTGTTCACTTTAGTACTCAATTGTGCATCCAGGCATCCAGATAGAACCACTGCAAGCACGACCAGTGCCAGAACTATGATCCTGACATAAGCTTTGTTCATGATCATTTTGCATGTGACTTATGTCTTATAAACCTTACCTGAAGATCCATTTAAAAAAATCCCGCCTCCCAGACTCGAACCGGGGACTTCGCGGTGCCTGCGCGTTAATGTGTGCGTATGCACATGATCCAAACTACAGCCGCGCACTCTGGCCACTGAGTTAAGGCGGGGTGGACTGTGATTATGCACAATCATACTTAATCCTTTTCTTTTGGGGTTCAGGTTTTAACGATCAGCACTGGTCCATCTTTGCCAGTTATGATTACCTTTGTTTTCGGTGCTATTTTCTCCTCTGACCTTGCGAGCCAGTACTCGCCCTGGTATCTTACATAGCCAGTTGCGCCTGGAATTAATTCATCAATGGTCTCTGCTTTATCACCTATGATCCCGCCCATCACAGGTTTTTTCATCCGTATCTCCATCATCTTGTACACAGCGAAGGCAAGAAAAGAACCAAATACAACCGCGGGTGCAAGAAGGCTTATCAGCAAAGTCGTCTGGAATTGCGGAGAATACAGCCTTGGGTAGCCGATGGGCACAAGCAATACGCTCCCCAGCACAACGCAGAAAATCCCCGCCAGACCTATGAGCCCGAAGGTTGATGCGTGCAATTCGAACAGCAGCAGTGAAATCCCGAGAGCGATCAGAAAGAGGGCTGCTATGTTTATGGAGAAACCAAGACCTATGAGTCCAAGACTTATTGAGATGACACCGAATATCTCTGCACCATAGCCAGGGCTTGTAAGTCCGAATACGAGCGCATATATTCCGACGAGCATCAGCAGAGAGGCAAGAATGGGATTCGAGAGCAAATTCAGGATCGCAAGCCTCAGCGAAGGAGAATAGTAGGTGACAGAGATTCCCGAGGTCTTAAGTTCTTTTCCTTTTACGTTCATCCCATCCAGCTGTGTCAGCAGATCCTCGATGCTCGGTGCAACAATCTCTATGACATTTGCCTCTTTTGCCTGTTCAGCATTCAAATTCAGGTTCTCTGTGATAAATTGCCTGGCAGCAGTAGCATTCCTTCCATGCTGTTTCGCTTTCTCCTCAGCAAGTGCGACAACCGCATTTATGATCTTTTCCTCTTTTACAGGTCTCAGACCCTCAGAGGTGATTTCCACTGGCTGGGCTGAACCTATTATTGTGTTGGGTGTCATGGCTGCTACATCTGTGCCAAGAAGTATGAGCGTGCCAGCAGACCATGCTGTAGCGCCTTTCGGGTATACGTAGCCTATCACGGGCACAGGCGAACCGTCTATATGCTCGATTATTTTTTTTGTCTCTTCAAGCCCTCCACCCGGAGTGTCCAGAATGATTATCAGAGCCTCGACATTCTCGATCAATGCTGTGTTCAGCGCCTCGCTCACAATATCATCGCTTGCAGAAGTGATGGTGTCCTTTAATTCAACCACCATCACCTGCGCGCCTGCAGTTTGTGCAAAGATCAAAAAAAGCAAAAAAGCAGGGAAAAATCTCATCTGGTTTCAGCCTTCGATCTTCCCTCTGCAAAAGCTCCTGTCAGGCCTGCGATATTGCTTATATCACTTCCTGGCGCGCCTGTTGTTACCACGATCAGATTCTTCTCCCTTGCGATCTCAGCAAGCGTCTGGAGCTCCCTGAGCTTCATTGCGATCGGCACTTTCTGATAGAGCTGCGCAGCCTCCATCATCTTCTGGCTTGCCTGGAATTCTCCGTCTGCAAGTATGATCCTTGACCTCCGCTCTCGCTCTGCCTCTGCCTGCTTTGCTATTGCTCTGAGCATGGACTCAGGCAGGCTCACATCGCGTATCGTGACTGCAGTTATTTTGATGCCCCATGGCTCGGTCGCAATGTCCAGTACCTCCTGAAGCCTCTTGTTCAGCTCCTCACGCTTAGAAAGCAGATCATCCAGGTCTATCTGCCCCAGGATATCCCTCAGGCTTGTCTGGGCAAGCATGCTTGTAGCTATCCTGTAATTCTCAACTTTTATTATCGCGTTCGTTGGTTCGACAACGCGGTAATAGATCACAGCATCAACATCCACGCTCACATTGTCCTTCGTGATCAGGGTCTGCTTCTGCACATCTATTGTGATTATCCTGAGATCCACCTTTATTGGACTGTCTATGATCGGGATGATAAGGAATATACCGGGACCTTTTGCCCCGAATAACCTTCCCATCCTGAAGATCACAACTCGTTCATATTCTCTCACGACCTTGATGGCCTGTGAAAGTATTATCACTATCAGCACGATTACGATTACTGTTGTTATTATGTCTACCATTTCCAGCACCCAGTTTCAAATAGGAGAAACTTGTATAAATAGTTTGGTGATTTAAAGGTAATGATGAGCATGTGCATGCAGGAATTTTGTTGATCCGATCCTCATATCGATTCATAACCGCAGATGAACAGGGTTTACTGGAGTTTGGATCGAACGCGGATCGGCATGGATATGCACGGATTTTTTCGTTATCCGTGTGAATCCAGGTCATCCGTACAAGTCTTTGTTCCATCTCCATTGGCCATCGGTTAAGGAGTTTGATTGATTTAATGCATATCGTTTTTCGAAATGCGAAAGATAGTTATGATTCTCGATCCTTCGTGAAATAGAACACGGATGGCACGGATTTGACGGATACCCACGGATATTTTATTATCCGTGCCAATCCGTGTTATCCGTGGAATCCGTGTTCTATCCCATTTTTTTCTCTTAACCGATGACGTATGCAGAGGCTTCTGCCTCAAGCTGCCTGCGCCGTATCAGTGTGGTGCTTCCAAGCTTTGAGTGCCAGACTCTGCCGTAGGGGTTCTTGTTGAAATCGAGAAAAACTATATCGATATTATTCTCAACAGCGAATTCGATGGCGTCCGTGGTGATGGTCGCCGCTGTGGTGATGAGGATGCTGTCCACCTTGTCGGCTGAAACTTCAAAGCTTCCTGTTGTCAATTCATTGTATACCGCATCAGGAATTATGATGACTCCAAACAAGTTGTTCCTATAATAGTCCCATCATCGCACACGCTAAATAGATTTTCGAAGTTATGCCGGCCTAATCAACCTGACATCCGATAAATTAATCGGACTTCCATGACCTTTCCATCCTTTCAAAAGATGATACAATCCA
>JAPZAV010000006.1 GCA_027460465.1 Candidatus Methanoperedens sp.
GGACAGAGACCATATAGCAGCCAAAATCATATTGAATCGAAGTACCGCAGGAACTACGGGAATTAAAGCCTGTCAGAGTATTCTCAATAGAGAACCGATGAAACAGGAAGCTTCACAGCTTTAGCGTGAGGTAGTTCACCTATAATGGAGTTTGTATCACTTTAAAAATATTAATCCCCCGGCGCCGATATGCTTCCTGGCAACCCCCCTCATCAAAAACAGCGCCAGATAAAAACCGCATCTTCAAGCCGCCGTCTCCCCCCGCAATATCAGCCATCAGCCCTGTTTCATCTAAATATGGCCCTCGGCTGTCTACACACGAGGATAAAAAGGTGCAAAGATCAATATGTTTGAGGCGGCCACTGATATTGAGTATATCATAAGTGATAAAAATACTTTTAGCGATGAATTGAAATACTCGGCTACGGACAAATATCTGAATCTTAATCCATAGAGTATGAGTGCTATTATTCCACTCAAGATTATAAGAGGAATAGCAACAAAAACTGTACCTAATAATTCGAAGCCTTCCTCTGAAATAACAGATGCACCAGTGAAAATCCCGAAAACAATAGATAGAGAAAATGGAAAGACCCACTTCAATTTTTCATGATGCCATGATGCAGCGATGACAATGATGGGAACAATGGCAAGGTACGACATTGCGAGAAATCCGATCGCAGACATACTGAACTGTGGCGATACATAACCTAATGATGAGGTATAAACCATAAAAAGCAAAGCCGAATAAAAGATAACAGAATAAGGATAAAACTTTTTAAAATATGTGGTGATCGCTATATAGACAGTTATTGAAGAAACTACAATAATTGGGGGAATGATATTTTTTGACGGTGCAAACACAGGATCCAAATGGCTGATGGTTTTCGCGCTTAAAAGCAGAATTGAAAGCAGTGCGATGACAGTCAATCCAACGGTCAAATATATTCGGAATTTATCGGGAATAGCAAACCAACACCACTTTTCAGTGCCCAACTGAGTAAAAATGAACCAAAATCCTGACGATATGATAATAAGCAAGAGGAGGGGCGCAGGATAATAAAACATCCTATATAGAACTGCTGATACTGATATCAAACCAATAATAAATAACACCAGATTTTTTATCGGCATCCGTAACGTACATAGATATTTTCCTATAAAAAGCTGATGAAGATCCTCATAAAACATATCCTGCAGGTAATCAAGGATGCTTCTTTGTTGGAGCAGTGCCACCGGCACCCTCCAGGATCAGCCATCTCGGGTATATGTACCTCGCCGCCCCAGCCAGAAGCGGCACGTCTTCAAATCCTCGCGAAAAAAAGCCCATCCTGCGGGCGCCCCTGATGATGCCATGGCGCCGCGGCGGGGGAAGTATTCTGTCAACCTCTCAGTCCTGCAGACAAGACTGCTGCGAGGGCTGCCACCAATCAGGCTATCATAGCATGCCCCAGAATTTAATCATAGAGAATTCACTGCATCACCATCCCGTCCTTGAGCTTCACTATCCTGTCAGCTTTCTCTCCAAGATCAGGTTCATGCGTAACCATGATTATGGTCTGCCCTCTGTTGTTCAACTCCCTGAAGAGCTCCAGGATCTGGTTCGCAGATGCTGTATCCAGGTTCGCTGTGGGCTCATCTGCAAGCAGTATTGCAGGCTCATTCGCAAGCGCCCTTGCGATCGCAACGCGCTGCTGCTGCCCGCCTGAAAGTTCGCTCGGATAGTGCAGTGCCCTGTCACCTATTCCAACGAGTTCAAGCAGCGACTCTGCGCGGTCATATCCTTTTTCATTCATTATCATGGGCAGAGCAACGTTCTCTATCGCTTTAAGCTCCATCAGAAGACTGAAGAACTGAAAAACGAATCCCAGTTTTCTCAACCTGAAATCCGCTCTCTCGTCCTCGTTCAGCGAGGATATATCCACGCCGTCTATCACGATTTTTCCCGCCGTCGGGGTATCCAGCAGCCCTATCATATTGAGCAGAGTGGACTTTCCGCTGCCAGATGGTCCCATCAGAGCCACGAACTCGCCCCGGTCTATTTCAAGATCTATACCTCTGAGGGCAGGCACTTCGATCTTTCCCATGTAATATATTTTCCTGAGACCTTCTAGCTCGATCAAACTATCCGCTCCAGATTGCTTTAATGATGTTCGTTTTTGCAGCGATTATTGCAGGATATATTCCGCCGATTATGCAGGTCAAAAGAATCGCAAGGTCTGTGGCAACCACCGAGTTCATGGATATCCACGGGGTAATTATGAGCTTCATTCCGTACTCTGGCTCGGTCACGATCGGATTCTGCTGCATCCCGTTTACCAGGAATAGACCTATGAACGTGCCAAGTGTGATCCCTATCATGCCGATGAAAAGAGCTTCTGCAAGGTAGATCTTCAATATCATGGAACCTCTCCCGCCTATCGCTTTGAGAACGCCGATCTCGCGTGTCTTATTTTTCACAGTGGTGTATATTATCAAACTGATTGCTATGGCTGCAACAAATACCGAGATCGCTGATGTCTGCAGAGAGATGCTGTTGAATGTCTCTATCATGCTCGCCATGCCTGCTGACAGCTCCTGCCAAGTTTTCACATTGGGAAGTGTGGTTTCTTTCTGTATGAGCGTTTTGAACCTTTTCGATTCCTCATGATTCTCAAGCCTGATGACGATAAGATTTGCTTCGTCTTCATCCACAATTCTTTTTACTGTATCATAGTTCGCGATGATCGCATACCTGTCCAGCATAAAGCTTCCTGTGCTGATCACCCCTTTTATCCTGAACTTTTCTTTTGGCCTGTCACGATACTGAAGAAGAACCGTATCCCCGACATCAACTTTCAGTATCTCTGCCACCGCAGTGCCTATCAGCAGATCATTTCCATCCTTGTCATCGAGATACTCGCCGCGGTCTATGGTTTCAGCCAGTGTTGAGGCTTTCTCCTCAAGAGACGGCTTGATCCCGATAAAGCCGATCCCGATTTTTTCAGTTTTTGATTCAATATTTATGCCGCTCGATATCCTGGGCGCGGCTCCAACTATGCCTTTTATACCCATGACCTTTGACAGCACGCTTTCAGAATTATGAATCGTGGTATCGCCCGTATTGGGCTGTATCTGAAGGTGTCCGTATTCCACATCCACAGTGGTGCCCACGAACGCATTCTGCATCCCGTTGTTCAGGGCTGTGGTAAAGAGCGGACCCACAACACCTATGGTTATGGCAAGGATGACCATCAGGGTCTCGCGTTTTCTTTTCGAAAGGTCCTTGATGGCAAGGAACATCCAGGCTTTCATAAACTCAGGTTTTCCTTCGCTTCCAGTACATCACCACGGCAGCGATCGCAATTATCCCGATCACAAGAGGAAGCGGGCTCTGGCTATCGCCCGGGTTGACCATCAGTATTATTTCTTTTGTGACCTCATGCCTTCCGAGATCATCTTCATAATTAATCCGCAGAACACCTGTCTTTTTCCCGCTTTTTGCCCCGTCCAGACTGAAAATCGCATTGGAATAGTCGTCCTTTTTTATCTCCCCCAGGTATGCAAGCGTATCACCTTCAAGCTGGGACTCAAGCCGTGCTGCCACACCTTTTGCATCGCCTGTCCCTGTGTTTTCGATCTTGATTGTGAGTGAAAAAGGCTGGCTGTCCTTGATCCTTACAGGCTCTGTTGTCTTTTTTGCGATATCGAGATTCGCTCTTCCTGCTGTGAGAACGCCCACAGACTGTGTTTCATTGAACGTGGTACCTCTTTCATCCATGTAGTTGATCACAAGATCAACAGGATAGTTCTTGATAGCTGCATTTTTTTCTATTGAAAACCTGAATTCAGATTCCTCTTTTGATCCTGCAGGCAGATCCCTGAAAACACGATCCGAAGTCAGGGATACAAGCTCTTTATCCCTCGGATTCAGGGCAAGCTTGAGCCATCTGACCTCATTATCGCCCACATTCTCCAAAGATACCATGATCCTGAATACCTCGCCTGGCTCGACCTTCGAGTTATTTGATGCTACAGAGACATCCTTGATCTCAATGAGCGTATCACCTTTAACCGCAAGTGTGATCTTTCCCGCATATTCTTTATTCTGATCATAGAAGATCGTGTAAGGCAGATCATAGAGCCCGTATTTTGCATTCCTGTCCACGTCGATCTTAAAAAAAGTCTTATGCACATCATTTGGACCGAGGTTGAAATACTGAGTATATTCATTCCCTGCTCCTCCGCTTGCGATGAGATATCCAGGGTAGCTGATCTCTCCGAGTTTGTTGTTTGGAGGTATTGAAGCTGAGAACGGGTGGTTCAGGAAAAGGTATATTCTCATATTATTGATAGATGCATCCCTGTTATTCTGTACCGTGAACTCAAGTCCCACGTTCCTGTCCCCGGGTGAGAGATTGGGGACCGAGAGAACGGTGGTGATATTGAACTGCTGTTCAGACTGAGCCTGTGCATTCATTGAAAAGGCCAGCAGAGTAAATAGAATAAGTGTATATATCCTCATAGATTACCATCATTTCTTCACAGCTTCTGCAAGTTTCTTCCCCATTTCCACTGCCCTTGCTTTCTCAGTTTCGTCAGGCATGGCTTCGACCGCAACGCCTGGCTTGATCCAGCGTGGATTGAACACACCCACTACCCTGTCCATGGACTCAAGCGCAGCAACCTGTCCGCCGTGCCCTGTTGCAAAAAGCAGCACAGGCTTGCCAGTCATCTTATCCCTTACCCTGTAGAGTTCCTCGAATAGAGTTTTAAGCTCACCTGCCATGTACTCAAACGCAGAATGCGACCCAAAGGCATATCCATCCGCTGAAACTGCATCTCCGGGCTTGATATCCCTTGCCCTCTTGATCGTAACGCTCACACCCTCTACACCGTTAACACCTTCTGCTATTGCCTCCGCGAGCTTTTCTGTGTTCCCTGTCCTGGACGCATAGGCTACAAGAATTTTCTTTTTATTGGCCATCTCGCAACTCCTCATTAAAAGATTGTATCTTGTAGCGATATACTTTATGGTTATTCCACTACTATTCGCCCATGGGGCATGGATGGATAGATGGAACAGTTGTACTCAAAGACCCCTGAATCATTGAAAGTATAGCTCCAGCTGTCTCTCTTGTTCAATATTGGAGACCTGAACCCATCTCCGTTCACAATATGCCCGGCACTGTCCACATTAGTCCATTTCACAGTCGTGCCCCTGACAGCCTTTATTTCAGGCGGATTGAAAGCCGACCCTCTTATTTCGACATAGACTGTCGAAGGTTCAAGCACTGGAAAAGGCGGGGTGATGGTGGGTACTGGTGTCTGGTTCATTGTGGCGTTTACCTGTTCTGTTTTATCAGTGCAACCTGACAGCAACACGATCAATGCAATCGAATAAAGTAATTTCAGTTTAGCTTTCATATTCCCGCAGTGGTCTCAAAAAACCTGAGTTTGACCTCATCGACAATTCCACATTCTCTCGCATACCTGAAGAAAAGTTCAAGGCTCTCAATGCTCTCTGAATCAAAGTCGTAGTTCAATGTGTGCAGGTACTCGCGCATGAAGCTGCAGTCTATTTTTTTCCTGCTCGCTATGAAGCCTGCTATTTCATTGATATTGTCATAAGCGTAATCCTTTGAACTGAGCAGCGCGTCCAGAGCATATCTCACCTTTTCAGGATACCTTTTTGCAAAATCCTCCTTAACGACCCATAAAGCATACACCATCTTCTTACCTGTCACCTTCTTCCATTCATTACCAAGATCCGCAATGATCCGGTATTTTCCTATTGCCTGGATCGCGCTATCTCCGATCAGGAGTGCTGCATCTCCTTTTTTCAGCATCTCTTCTATATCTGTTCCAGAGCAATGCTTCATGTTAACATGCACACCTCTGAGCCACAGTATTATTTTGATCAATGTGGCTGAACTCGCGGTCGTCTCGGGAATGCAGAGCGTCTCCCCCTCAAGATCAGAGAGCGACATCTTGCCGTTTGCGCATATCAGTACGCTTTTTGTGAAGTCGTTTGACGTGATAGAAAGGCCGGGCAATATAAGGAGGTCGCTGCGTTTCCCGTACATGATCGAAGAGATCGGACTGATATCGAGTTCGTCATTGAACAATCTGCGGGCAAGTTCAACGGGATGCGCCTCTGTGATCCTGATCTCTGTGGGTCCTATCCTGCCATGTTCCATGGCATAATACGGAAAATCACAATTGGCAAATGCGATCTTACCCAGGCGGATCATATTTATGATTTATGGGAGTTATATATATATTAATTTAATGGGTTTTCGCTATCCTTTCGCCACTCCCATGGGCATGAGCTTTACAACCCTGTTCGCTATCCCGAGTTGATGCACCACCTCAACCACTTCATCGCTTGGTTTGTAAACAGATGGGGCTTCTTCTGCTATCACGTCTGGATGCGTCGCTCTCACAGAGATCCCCCTGGCGTACAGTTCTTTTTGCACAATTTCGCCTTTCAGCTCACGTTTTGCTGCAGCCCTGCTTGCGATCCTTCCCGCGCCGTGGCATGCGCTTCCAAAGCTGAGTTCCATTGCTTTCTGCCTGCCGTGCAGCACAAACGACGGCGTTCCCATGCTGCCTGGAATAAGAACAGGCTGCCCGATCTTCCTGTACACCTGCGGAACCTCTGGATGCTCGGGAGGGAATGCCCTTGTGGCTCCTTTTCTATGTACATAGACCATCTTTTTTTCGCCATTGATCGTGTGTTCTTCAAGCTTTGCCACATTATGCGCAACATCGTAGATCAGATGCATTCCGAGTTCGTCCATATCCCGTTTGAAGAAGCGTGAAAACACCTCCCTTACCCAGTGTGTGATGACCTGCCTGTTAGCCCAGGCATAGTTCGCCCCTGCTGCCATGGCTTTAAAATAATTCTGTCCTTCGGTGGATTCTGCAGGTGCGCAGGCAAGCTGCCTGTCTGGCAGCCTGATCCCGTATTTATTAGAGGCTCGCTCAAGGATCTTGAGATAGTCATCGCATATCTGATGACCTGCGCCCCTTGAGCCGCAGTGTATCATCACAGTGACCTGTCCTTTATGAAGACCCAGCACCTTCGCGACTTCTTGGCTGTAGATCTCATCCACGTACTGTACCTCGAGGAAATGATTTCCGCTTCCAAGCGTGCCAAATTGCGGCTTTCCCCGTGTGCGCGCTTTTTCGCTCACTTTTGAGGGATCAGCAACCTTCATGAACCCGTTCTCTTCACAGTGCTCAAGATCTTCCCTGACACCGTACCCACTTTCCACAGCCCATTTCGCCCCATGAAGAAATGCGTCTGTGAGTTCCCTGTCGGATGCCCGGATCTTGCTTTTCGAGCCCACGCCAGAGGGCACCTCCTGGAAAAGATGCTCGACCAGTTCTTTCATTCCAGGGCGGACCTCGTCTGCCGTGAGATTTGTGCTTATGATCCTGACCCCGCAGTTGATATCATATCCAACGCCTCCAGGGCTGATTATTCCTGTGCTTCTGTCAAAGGCAGCCACCCCGCCGATCGGGAATCCGTAACCTGAGTGGGCATCTGGCATTGCCATGGCATATTTCTGGATGCCTGGAAGCGTTGCAACGTTCGCAGTCTGGTCAAGCGTTTCCTGCTCAAGGCTCTGAAGCAGATGCCGGGAAACGAAGATCCTTCCCGGCACTCTCATACCTTCTCTGTAGCTCTGGGGCAGGTCCCATGTATAATCATTCACTTTTGTGAGGATGCTTTTTGCATCCTTTTTAATTGTTTCTGGCATAATTATCTTCTTGATGAGTGAAAAGGGTATATGTTCTGAAAAGCTATAAACCTTGATGCTATGCAACAAGGAGAAACAGCAACCCTGGGAGGGGGATGCTTCTGGTGTCTGGAGGCGATCTTTAAAGAACTGCGCGGTGTGGAGAACGTTGTATCCGGGTACTCAGGAGGGAGTGTGCCAGACCCGACCTATGTCGAGGTCAGCACCGGAACGACCGGACATGCTGAGGCAATCCAGATCACGTTTGATCCGGGGATCATATCGTTCCGGGAGTTACTCCAGATCTTCTTCACATTCCACGACCCCACGACCCTGAACCGTCAGGGTGCAGATGTGGGAACGCAGTACCGTTCAGTGATCTTCTACAATACGCCAGAACAGAGGGACATGGCAAGAAAGGTGATAGCTGATCTTGAGGCTGAAAAGATCTGGGATGCACCGATAGTGACCCAGGTTGTGCAGTTCACCGCATTTTATCCAGCCGAGGAGTATCATCAGGACTACTTCATGCGCAACCCTCACCAGCCCTACTGCCGCGCTGTGATCGCACCAAAAGTTGTTAAGCTGCGCAGGCAATTTCTTTCAAAGCTGAATAAAGCTCAGCGCTGACTATACGTTTATAGGATCTTCAAATTTTTTGTCCAGTTGTTTCTCAATATGTTCTGTCATACTGAGTGTTTTAAGAAGAAGTTCTTCGATCAATTCATCTTGTTTTGCTGGATTTTCCAGTATTTCGCTGCGTAATTTTTCAATTTCTTCTGTATATTTCTCCAAACCGGCTTTTTTTATTAAGAATTTCTTCTTTCTAAATTCAGGTATTACAGAAGTAAAATAGTCAGCTAGCCATTCCTTATTTTGTTCTTGTGCTTTGATTACCGCCTTCTGGTTCTCTTCATTGAGAAGGACATCCAGATCATACAATTCCTTTAACAAAAGTTGGGAACGAATAGATTCCCTTGAAACTCTTATTGAAAGGTACAATGCAATTAATGCGACTATCAAGGATAAAAGCGCTAATATTATTGTTATATTTGTTAATAATGTTTCTTCCATGAATAAATCGAATTAGATTTTTGACTATATTTATTCATCGATTTTGTCATATTTTTTCAGCCGGCAAATAATGATTCGTGAACGAAAGCTAAAGAAATCAACTTTTCTATTTCAGCATCAGGATATGAAAAAGCGTTATAGTTTCCTATACGTCGAAATGAAGATAAGCCGCATGACCAGGACTTTAAGATTAACGCGCAGATCCCATCATTGATCCTTCAGCAGATCCTGCATGTCACGGACTTTTAAGCTTGCCTTAAAAGACCTTGCGATCAGTGGATTCATATTCATCCCCGCCAGCCCCAGCTCATCCAGAACCCGCCTGCACAGTTCCTCGGGCAGAGGATCGTTGCCTGATGCCCTGACGACTGCATCGTGAATGCGCTGAAGATGGCGAAGGGCTTTGTCCAATACCTCATATGCACGATCGCCATAGCGCGGGTCATCCCAGGAAGCGAGCAGAACATTGATATTATCTATACCCTTCAACTTCCTGATTGACCTGACCGAAGAAAGCACATCCTCATAAACCGGCATGTCCCCTGCAAGCGGGATCGCATCTCCTGAAAAGAGCGCTCTGTCACCGTGAAGTAGAAGCGAGATCGAACCTTTTGAGACAGATCTTTTTACCGTAGATCAGATAGACACAGACGAACCGATCAACAGTTTTTCCCGGACCTGCTGTTATTTGAAAAGGGAGCTTTATTGCATGAATGTGTTCTGTAATCTGCATTTTCTACCTCGTACTGAAGATGGGCATCTGAATCGGTTATTCCTTTAATAATTTTTCGTAAACCCCGCAACTTTCTGCAGAATCCATTAAATATATGCTCGATGCCTGCATATTGGAACGGACATGAAGTATATCATCGTCACAGGCGGTGTGATGAGCGGCCTTGGAAAAGGAATAACTGCCGCTTCGATAGGTCGGATTTTGAAGAACAAAGGTTTCAGCCTTACAGCAATAAAAATAGATCCTTACATCAATATAGACGCAGGGACAATGAATCCTTACCAGCACGGTGAGGTTTTTGTTTTAAAAGACGGGGCTGAAGTGGATCTTGACCTTGGCAATTACGAACGCTTCCTTGATATCGAGCTCACAGGCGACCACAACATCACCACAGGCAAGGTCTACCAGACAGTCATTGAAAAAGAGCGCCGCGGGGATTATCTCGGAAAGACGGTGCAAATCATCCCCCATATAACCAATGAGATAAAAGAGCGCATCAGGAGAGTGGCGAAAAGAAGCCTCGCTGATATATGCATCATAGAGGTCGGCGGCACTGTGGGCGACATCGAAAGCATGCCCTTCCTTGAAGCGATGCGCCAGATGCACAGCGAAGAAAAAGAAGAGGATATAGCTTTTGTTCATGTGACCCTTGTACCTCTGGACACGCAGGGAGAGCAGAAGACCAAACCTACCCAGCACTCTGTGAAAGAACTGCGCAGCCTGGGGCTGCAGCCTGATGCGATCGTTGCAAGGTGCAGGGAACCTCTGCACCAGGATACCAAGTCAAAGATAGCACTTTTCTGCGATGTTCCTGTAAAAGCAGTGATAAGTGCCCATGATGCAAAAGACATCTATTGTGTTCCGTCCATGATGGAGAAGGAAGGGCTTTCTGATTATCTCATGGATAAGCTCAGGTTGACCGCGAAGGAAGCGACGCACGAATGGAACGAACTGATGAAAAAGATGGATGGGATTGATAAAGAAATACGCATCGCAATCGTGGGGAAATATGCTCATCTTGGTGATTCTTACATCAGCATAAACGAAGCACTGAAGCATGCTGGAGTAGAATGCGGCTGCCATGTGAAAATATACAGGCTTGAGGCAGAGGAGTTTGAAAAAAATCCTGAGCTGGTTGATTCTCTCAAGAATTATGATGGGATCCTGGTGCCTGGAGGTTTTGGTGCGCGGGGAACAGAAGGAAAGATACTTGCGATAAAATATGCGCGCGAGAATAACATACCTTATCTTGGACTGTGTCTTGGCATGCAGCTTGCAGTGATAGAATTTTCAAGGAACGTCCTGGAGTTCAGGGACGCGAACAGCTCTGAACTTGCAAAGACAGAACATCCTGTGATAGACCTGCTGCCGGAGCAGGAGAAAGTAAAGAACCTGGGAGGAACCATGCGCCTCGGGAACAGCGAGGCGATCCTTACTCAGGGTTCTCTGGCAAGCAGATTATACGGAGGCACCCATCTGGTCGAGCGCCACAGGCACAGGTATGAAGTGAACCCGAAGTACATTCCTCAAATAGAAGCAAAAGGCATGAAATTCACAGGAAGGAGCGACCACAGGATGGAGATCGCTGAGATACCTGAACATAAGTTCTTCTTCAGCTCGCAGTTCCATCCCGAGTTCAGGTCAAGACCTGGAAAGCCATCTCCTCCTTTTCTTGCATTTGTGAAAGCCGCACTCGGTTAGCTCCGCCTTCTAAGTACGATATATCCTGAGATCAATATCGCTATTCATCCCTGCTGCTGCAACCTGGGTGCTCGTGGATTGAGGAGGTGCTGCCTGGGGTGCTGATACTCCTGCTTCGCCCGGATGGCAGACAGAGCATTGCAATCCGCTCTGCGATGTCAATTTTCCGATCTTATTGAATGCGTGGAGAGTGTCAATCTCATGGCATTTGGGACATCTCGGGACCACCACTTTCTGGTTTTCTTCATGGCATCCTTTAC
>JAPZAV010000007.1 GCA_027460465.1 Candidatus Methanoperedens sp.
TACGAAGTGATGGATGAGGGTGAAGCCTGTCCCCTACCTGTCAAGAAGCTCAAACCTGAGATAAAAGAAGTACATAAAGGAACAGGGATGAATAAAGCCTCTTTCAAGATCACAGGTATGACCTGCGCCTCATGCGCTGCGAACATAGAAAAAGCCCTCAACAAAAAAGATGGGGTCAAGAACGCATCTGTCAATTTTTCGTTTGAAAAAGCAAGCGTTGAATATGACTCTGGCATTGTGTCTCAAAGTGAACTTGAGGAGGTGATCACTTCTCTCGGATACGGAGTGGCAAAAAGCGAAATTGTCCTGAAAATAGGGGGCATGCACTGTGCTTCATGCGCGCTTAACATCGAAACAGCGCTTAGAAAAGAAAACGGGATCATCTCTGCGACCGTGAGTTTCCCGCTTGAGCAGGCAAGGATCATGTACGATCCTGAACTCATCCCGGTACAGGAGATGATAAAAATTGTCAAGAGCGTTGGCTATACTGCCTCTGAAAAGCTGGAAAAATTCGAGGCAGACAGGGAACAGAAAGCCAGAGAAGCAGAGATAAAAACGCAGAGGCTCAATTTAATAATCGCGGTAATCCTTGCAATCCCAATTTCGCTTGGCGACATGGGGCGCAACATACCATTAATTGCGCCGTATTCACCTGAAATACTCCAGAATGATATGGTGCTCTTTGTCCTTGCGACCATAGTAATGCTGTTCCCGGGGCGGCAGTTCTTCGAAGGTACATACAAAGGGCTCAGGCATGGAGTGACAGATATGAACCTCCTGATCGCAACCGGGACTGGGGCAGCCTACATCATCAGCGTGGCAGCCACCTTCCTTGACCTTGGCGCAGCTTACAGGCATACTTACTATGATACTGCAGCGCTTCTTATCATGTTCATCGTGCTCGGGCGGTATCTTGAAGCGCTGACTAAAGGGAGAACCTCAGAAGCGATCAGGAAGCTCATGGGGCTTGCTGCGAAGACAGCGCGCATAGTTGTGGACGGAGAAGAAAAAGAGATCCCTGTCGAGGACGTGAAAGTGAATGACATCGTGGTGGTCAGACCGGGAGAGAAAATACCAGTTGATGGCGGGGTGATCGAAGGTCTCACAGCAGTGGATGAATCCATGATCACAGGAGAGAGCATTCCTGTTGAGAAAACTGTTGGCGCCGAGTTAATAGGCGCGACCATGAACAAAACAGGCATGATCAAGTTCCGCGCCACAAAAGTTGGTGCGGATACCGCGCTTGCCCAGATCATCAAACTTGTGGAAGATGCCCAGACAAAGAAAGCCCCGATCCAGAAGCTTGCAGACATCGTCGCAGGGCATTTCATCCTTGCTGTGCATGTGCTTGCCCTTCTCACATTCTTTTTCTGGTTCTTCATAGGTTTTGAGTATTTTGATGTCCCGGTTACCTTCGGGATGGGAACAATGTCCCCTTTCCTTTTCTCGCTGCTGATCTCCATAACAGTGCTGATCATCTCATGCCCGTGCGCTGTCGGTCTTGCCACACCCATCGCAATAATGGTGGGCACTGGCAAAGGAGCTGAGAACGGGATTCTCATAAAAGGCGGCGAGGTGCTTGAGAAAGCGCAGAAGCTGGATACCGTCGTATTTGACAAGACAGGCACGCTTACAAAAGGCGAGCCAGAGCTCACTGATGTGATTGCAGTGAAAGGTACTGAGAATGAGGTGCTGAGGCTTGCAGCAATAGCTGAGAAAGGGTCAGAGCACCCGCTCGGTGAGGCAATACTGAAAGGCGCAAAAGCCAGGGGACTGGATGTTCCAGATGCCCAGGAATTCAGGGCAATACCGGGACGCGGAGTGGAAGTGAAATACAGCGGCAGGAAGGTCATGATCGGTACAAGGAAACTGATGATAGAGAACGGAATGGATATAGTACCGCTCAACGGAAAACTGGAGCTACTCGAATATGAAGGGAAAACTGCCATGCTTGTATCATGTGATAATGAAATAACCGGAATTGTGGCAGTCGCTGATACACTGAAAGTGGGTTCAAAAGAAGCGGTAGATCAACTGCACACAATGGGCTTCAGCGTTGCAATGATCACCGGTGATAACAGGAGAACAGCTGATGCAGTTGCAAAACAGGCTGGCATAGATAAGGTATTATCTGAAGTGCTTCCAGAGGAAAAAGCCTCAGAGATAAAAAAACTTCAGATAGAAGGCAGAAAGGTGGCGATGGTGGGTGACGGCATAAACGATGCACCCGCGCTCATGCAGTCTGATGTGGGCATAGCAATAGGGAGCGGTACTGATGTTGCCATCGAATCAGCGCAGATCGTACTGATAAAGAACGATGTGAACGATGTGGCGAAAGCGATACGCCTGAGCAAGCTTACGCTCGGTAAGATCAAACAGAACCTTTTCTGGGCTTTCTTCTACAATAGCGTGGGCATCCCGATAGCAATGGGCATACTGTATCCTTTCACCAATCCGCCGTACCTGATCAATCCTGCGCTCGCTGCAGCAGCGATGGCAGCAAGCTCTGTTACTGTAACGATGAACACACTGCTCATGAAGCGCATAAAGTTGAAGAGGTAAATCAAATGGAGAGAAAGCCGTTGTACAGCGTGCTTGCAAGCCTTGCCACGTCTATTTGTATTGTAATTTTGTTCTATGTACTTGCCCTTCAAAAGCTGGGCTCGAACCCGGAAGCGTATATTCCTGTGGATATGTATGCAGGGATGGTATACGTATTCGTCCTTTCCATGATAGTCTCTGCATCAATATGGCCCGGGATCATTGAGAAAATAATGAAACGATAGATCTCTTCTGAATATCGGACTTTTTAAGAATAGAAAGGATAATATCATGGTAATAATAATAAGAATAGATATTTATTTCTGTGATAGAAGATAACTATAATTACAGTGATATGAGATGTTTGATAAAGATCAGGTTGAAAAACAGATAAACAGGCTGGATCGAGTTCCAACGGGTATTTCAGGTTTTGATGAATTGTGCGGAGGCGGGCTTCTCAGAAATAGAACATACCTTGTATCAGGGACTGCAGGTGCTGGTAAGACTATATTTGGGCTTCAGTACCTTTACAACGGCATTACAAAATATAATGAAAATGGCATATATATAGCGACAGAAGAGACGCCCGAGCAGGTAAGGGAAAATGTGAAGCAGTTCGGATGGGATTTCAAAGCACTTGAGAATGAGGGCAGACTTGCTATAGTGGATGCATGTTCCACCAAGATAGGCTTGCCCACACAGGAAAAGTATGTTGACGTCAGACCCTTTGATATGCGCTCTCTGCTTGACCAGATCATTGCGATTCAGGAAGATAACGGTGCAAAGAGGGCTTTCTTGGATGGAAGTACTTCTATAGGTTTTTATCTTCAGGAGCCTTTAAAGATTAGGATCGAGCTTCTGAGATTGAGCACAACTCTTGAAATGCTTAATTTGACTTCATTGATGACCTGTGAAATCATAAACGAGAACATGATCACAAGATTTGGTGTTGAGGATTTCGTGACCGAAGGAACCATCCTGATGTCATATAAACGAAAAGAATCCATAAGAGTTCGAGGTATCGAAATTATCAAGATGAGAGGCACAAGCCATAGCCAGAATATCCATCCATATGAAATAACTTCAAGCGGTATAGTGGTACATCAGCACGAAGAGGTCTATTCAACTTGGAAATGATCGAGAATGTGAGTAAAAGCATATGTCTGAAGCAGATGAGTTCATAAAATACTGCTCTCAGGTACTGGAAGCTAATTATGGGACGTTATCCAGCCGGATCATAAAAAAAGTAAAATCAAAGAAGAATCTGGATGATACTTCAAAGATCAGTGATTATGAAGAATTTATTGATTTACTTGAACTCATCCTCAGTGTAATTTCGGAAAAAGGTGGTAATGAAGCCGATATATTCAACGATCTCAGGAAAAAAGCAATGGAACTCAGTATCGGTAAGGAAGCAATGGACATACGCGATATCCTCGATAATGAAGCTCTGGAGCTTAACATCAATGAGTTCCTGGCTAAAATCAATGCAACAGATCTTTGCACTCCAGTTGCAAAACAAAAATTACCCGAATCTTCTATAAACAATAAAATTAAAAAATATTTAATAAATAATACGCTTCCGACTGAAGGTGATATTACAAGATTTGCGACAAATTTGGCAATGAAACACGATGGAGATGTCAAAAAGATCAAAAGAGAGATTATTGAAAAAGTAAAGATCCATGTAAAGGATGCGATCGGTAAAAAAGTAATCAGAAGAGAAATAAACAATTTCCTTGCAAGGTATCCCCAGCCGGCAGAAAATGATATCGATGATTTTGTTAATTATATTGGTTTATTAAAATTGAATTTTCAGGAAGATGAATTCCGGCAACAAATTGAAAAAGAAAGACTTTATTTGAGATTCCATGAACCTCAATGTGTGGTAGAGTTCCCTGAACTCGATCAGCTCATGGAAGAGGTTGAAATCCATTGCGATAAAAATGATATCGGCAAAGCAATGCAAGAACGAGGTCTGAGTTATCTTATTAAAGATGAATACGGGGTTTCAGATAAATTGTTAATTGAATTCATTGAACTCCTGATGCTTGTTGAAAGAGATGCATCATCAGGGGTTATGGTCAAAGAACCACCTTCTGAGCAATAACGTCTTCAGGAGATAATTATGCTTTTATTGAGATAGAGAAACATAAAACCTATCGCAGTGACCATTAAGCCTATAACCCCAAAAACCGCTTTTTCATCAAGCTGTTTATTGAGTGTAGCTGAAGCAAACATTATCGCTACGCCAACGACCACTATTACTGCTACGAATAAGACTCTTACCAGTTCATTGAGCATCATTCCCATATTTCTATCCTCCTTGTGTGTGAATAGTGAATAATATTAAATAAGCTATAAACTATATAAATCAACCCATTTATATCCATACAATCCTTATAATGATGATAAAACCTGCTGAATGGACACAGAGAACTGAACTCCTGGACAATTTCATGAGTAAATCTATATATCCTAACACAGGAAATAATATTCCGAATAACCGGTAGAATCAGCATCAAGAGTATCATGAAGTACGAAGAGGTCACAGCGCTTCGAAAAGCATTCAATTCCGTGAAAATGCGGCAAATCCAAAATCCCCCTCAGGGCTTTTCGGATAAGAAAAAGAGACTCAAAGCTGCACGTGAACTCAGTGTCGGGAACGAGAAGCTTCTAAACCAGGTTGTGGATAATCTCAAGAAAAACGGCATAAAAGTCCATCTTGTCAGAGAAAAGCAGGAAGCCATTGATATTATCCTTGGTGAGATTGGAGAAGAAAGGCTCATCGTAAAATCCAAATCAAATGTCACAAAAGAAATAGAACTGACCGGATCCCTTGAAAAAAAAGGAATAACAGTTGTCGAGACTGATATTGGTGATCGGATCCTGCAGATACTGAAGGCAAAACCCTCGCATCCCACAGGTCCTGTGGCCCACCTCTCGGCAAAAGAAATTGCAAAAAACCTTTCTACGTACTATAATATACCTGTAAAAGAAGACCCGGAGGAGATTGTGAAAATAGTCAGAGACGATGTGATTTCAAATCTCAATAGGGCAGGGATAGGGATCACAGGTGCAAATGCAATAACAGCAGAGGAAGGCTCCATTGTGATGACGCATAACGAGGGGAACATCTATGAGGTCATGAGGATGAAAAAGCATATAGTCGTGACTTCCATAGACAAGATCTATCCAGATATCGAATCTGCAATGACCATGCTGAAAATCCTGAGCTTCAATGCGACAGGCTCGATAATACCATCGTTTGTTGAGATAATAAGCGGTGTGAGCAAGACCGCTGATATTGAGAAAAAGTTCATAAAAGGGGTTCACAATCCTTCTGATATTATTTTGATTCTGATAGATAATAAAAGAAGCGAACTTGTGAAGAATGGATTTAAAGAACTCCTTCACTGTATTGGGTGCGGAAATTGCCTGCTTTTCTGCCCGATATACAACACAATAGGCAACGAGTTCGCAAGGGATAACAATCTTGGAGGGAAAGGCATAGCTTATTATTCTCTCTGCAACAACGAGAAAGATGAGAGGCTTGAGTTCTGTCTCACCTGCGGCAGATGCAAACAGAACTGCCCTCTGGAGCTTGATATACCTGCCATGATCAAAAAAATCAGAAATAATGGAGTTTCTTCTGAGGCATATTATTTTTTGAAATCACACATGATCTGGGTATATTATCAGGCTCTTTTGAGGTTGAAAACTGGAAATGATTGAACACCTCCCAGCTCAGAAGCAAAAAACTTTAAATACCTCTAAACAGATTATAAGATGCTAATTTTCTCATTTTTTAGATGAGTATTTGAGAGGTATTTAAAATGGATAATATGGAATATAAAGGAACTACCACAATCGGGTTAGTCTGTGATAGAGGTGTGATCTTAGCTTCTGAGAAAAGAGCCACAATGGGGCACTTTATTGCAAGTAAAGATGCAAAGAAAATCTACCAGATTGATGACAAGGTAGCAATGACGACTGCAGGATCAGTCGGAGATGCCCAGAGACTTGTGAAATGGATGCAGGTCGAATCAAGGCTTTATAAAATGCGACGTGAAGAGACAATGACAGTAAGAGGAACAGTAACATTGCTTGCTAATATCTTAAACGCTAACAGATACTATCCGTACTTTGTCCAGCTTCTGGTCGGAGGGGTTGATAAAAACGGGCCCAATTTATACTCGCTTGACGCTATCGGAGGATTAATCGAGGAGAAGAAAGCAGTATCAACAGGCTCGGGTTCACCGGTCGCATACGGTGTACTTGAAGACAGATATGCGGAGAGGATGCCGATCGATGAAGGAGTTGAGCTTGCCATTCGTGCGCTGCACAATGCCATGAAGCGTGATTCAGCTTCTGGTGATGGTATTGAAGTTATAAAAATTACCCCGGAAGGTTATATATTGGTCGAAGAAGCTGAGATCAAGAGAATACGCGATACTCTCACATAGATATTTTGTTAATTTTAAAGGAAAACAGATGACAGTCGATGAAGTACTAACTGAACTAAAGCATAAGATAAGAGCACAACTTCCAAAAGATATTACAATATCAGATGTAGATTTTGAGGGTCCTGAGCTTGTGATCTATACCGAGGAACCAAGAAAATTTGCAGATAATGGCGACCTCATAAAATCCCTTGCAAAAGATCTGAGAAAACGACTGGTGGTAAGACCTGATCCAAAGGTGCTCGTCCAGCCCGAAGAAGCTGTAGCTTCAATTCTGAAGATCGTCCCTTCAGAGTCAGGCATTACAAACCATTATTTTGATGTTGATACAGGAGAGGTTGTAATAGAAGCCGAAAAGCCAGGACTGGTCATAGGCAGACATGGAGAGACGCTCCGTGAGATCACAAAAGAAGTGGGATGGACGCCAAAAGTAGTGCGTACGCCTCCCATGAAATCCACAACAGTCAACAATATCCGTCAGTTCATGCGGGCAAACAAAGATGAGCGCAAGGAGATACTCAGGACCATAGGCAGGAAGATACACCGCGGTGTTTCATCCAAGGACAAGTGGGTGAGATTGACAACGCTTGGTGCCTGCCGCGAGGTTGGAAGGAGCTGCTTTCTGCTTTCAACACCAGAGACAAAAATAATGATCGACTGCGGGGTCAGCGTGTCTGGTGAAGAAAACGGGACGCCCTATCTTTATGTCCCAGAAGCTCATCCGATAAACCAGATAGATGCTGTTGTCCTCACGCATGCGCATCTTGACCATATCGGGCTTGTGCCGCTGCTGTTCAAATATGGGTTTGAAGGACCTGTATACTGTACTCCACCTACCCGTGACCTGATGGCACTGCTCCAGCTGGATTACATCGATGTGGCTTCAAGAGAAGGCAGGAAAATCCCTTACGAATCTGCCATGATCCGTGAGGTCCTGAAACACACGATCACGCTTAACTATGGCGATGTCACGGATATCGGTCCTGATATGAAGCTGACATTCCATAATGCAGGGCATATACTTGGTTCTTCGGTAGCGCATTTCCATGTTGGGGATGGTCTGTACAATATAGCTTTTACCGGGGATCTCAAGTACGAGAAAACCAGGCTTTTTGATCCTGCAAATACCGAGTTCCCGCGCATAGAGACGCTTGTGATCGAAGCGACATACGGCGGTTCAAGGGATATTCAGCCGTTAAGAAGAGATGCTGAGAAACATATGCAGCAGATAGCGAAAGAGACGCTTGATAATGGAGGGATTTTCGTCATCCCCACATTTGCTGTGGGAAGAAGCCAGGAGGTCATGATAGTGCTTGAGGAAGCGATACGCAAGGGAATGATCAGCGACGTACCTGTCTATCTTGATGGGATGATATACGAAGCGACTGCAATTCATACCACACATCCTGAATATCTGAATAATGAACTCAGGAACCAGATCTTCCATAAAGGGATGAACCCTTTCCTTTCAAAGTGCTTTGTCCAGGTGGACTCAAAAGAGAAGCGCCAGAAGATCATCGAAGACCGTGAGCCCTGTATCGTCCTGGCAACATCAGGTATGCTCAATGGCGGGCCAATAATGGAGTACCTGAAAGCATTTGGACCTGAAGAGAAGAATACCATGGTCTTTGTGGGCTACCAGGCTGAAGGCACCCTCGGAAGGCGCATCCAGAAAGGATGGAAGGAAATACCTTTCTCATCCGGCGGAGGAAAGACAGAGACAATAAAGATCAATATGCGTATAGAGACTGTTGATGGGTTTTCAGGGCATTCTGACAGGGTGCAGCTGATGGAATACGTGAGAAGACTGAGACCCAGGGCAGAGCATATAGTTACACAGCATGGAGATGAAAAGAACTGCATGGATCTTGCAAGCTCGATCTACAGGAAGTTCAAGATCGAGACCAGAGCGCCGATGAACCTTGAGACCATAAGGCTGGCTTAAGAACCTATCCGAAATGATAAAACCACAAAGAACCGTGCTTAAAAAATTCTCCGTGCTCTCTGTGTCCTCTGAGGCTCATCAGGAAATATAATATTGATTGATTTTTCGGACAGGATATTAAAACGCACACCGCCAAAGAACGCAAAGGTCGCAAAGATTTATGCTGCAGGGCTTTGCGTTCTTTGCGAACTTCGCGGTGATTTCAGTTCAACCCTTCATACTCGAACCCCCGGCGGGATATAAGGGTCAGGCTCAGGAACGACAGGTATCCTGTATATTAACCGCGGATGAACGCCGATAAACGCAGATGCGCCCTCCAGAGGCGCGATTCTGGGTGTTTCTCTGCGGTTTCAACCTGTGATTTTGCTCTTTCTCCTTTTCTTCAGTTGAGACCCGCACACTGGACAGATCGCGCCTTCGGGAAAGCGCCTCTTGCACCCGATGCACTGCTTCTCCCAGACAAGGACATCTTTTATTTTCCTCTGCCCTGCAGGCATGACCTTTATTCCGAGCTGCATGGCTATGTTCTGGATCGCGAAATCGTCAGTCACAAGGACGGTTTCTTCCTTTCGCGAATATTCAAGAGCCTTCGCAAGGATGTCCACGTCAGCACCTGAGAGCTCCTCGCTGTCCTTAGTGATGTGAGCTTTTGATCTTACCTCTTTTTTGAAGCTCGCAAGAGGAGGCTCTACCTTTACGTTCATGAGCTCCATCGCAGTGAGAGCATTCTCATCCCTCAGCTCTCTGACTACAGACGGAACTGTCACTATGCTTCCTTCGAGGCGTTTTCTGATGATGAAGAGTGAGGAGTCGGCGATGTAGGGCATTATTCCTTTGATTAGTGTTCTATCCTCTTTCTAATCCAGGCCCAGTCTGGATTCCCATGGTCGAAAAACGATTTGAAGTTGTCTTTGAGCCATTCATAGTAATCATTTTCAACATACTTGCAGAAGGTCTCTGCAAGTGCTTCTTCAGAAATATCCTCAGGCATCTCTATATTTATATCTTCAAATTCCCGTTCCAAGAATTCTTTTACAACTATTCTGTCGAGCATCTTAGCACCTCAAATTATTGGTACCGGTCTTTCAAGAACTAAATACTTTACTCTTCCAGCGGATTATGGTAGAGTTCACCGTCTCATATTTCAATCAAAGTGATATCACATTTATCTTCGTTAACTTTATACTGAATCAATCTAACCGTTTTTTCCTCAATGGCTTTTCTCTTATTTCGGTATTCAATAACTTTGTCATCAAATTTAATTCCAACAAGGATACTTTGCACCATTTCTGAATCACCATCAGCAAGTTTTCTGATAAGCCAGTTTTCATATTTTATAATCTGGTTCAAGTCATCCTCAGAAACCATGCCCGCTTTTAGCTCCATACATGTGAACTTATGTAGAATATCCACAGAATCGATTGTTGTCACATGGGTTAGGAAAATATCCATTACTTTGTTAAAAGAGGTAGGTACAAAATTTAGAAAATCCCTGTAATCGCCTATAAGACTTTTCAGTCTTCCTTTGGCAAAAGCTTGCATAAACCATGCGTTCAAGTAACCTTCATATTTCAGACGACCATTGTTATCGCAATCAAGAGTAAGCGGTAAAGGGTTCCTTTTTGAAGGTAAATATGGATCCGGGATGATATCTGGTTCTACAAAAATTGGATTATTCCTTAATAAAAGACGAAGTAATTCCTTTCCTTCATTAGTTGTGATAGGTTGATGAGATTTTTTTGTTATGGGGCCCAGGTCAAAAGTCCAGATTTTCCCTTTATCTCTCAGATCCAGGACATCTGCCATAGCGACAGGAGTTAGGAACTTTCTAACTATTGGCTCAAAGAGAATTCTATAAGGATAAACCTGATCTGGATCATTCCAAATGGGTGTTACATCGTGAAAGGGTTCGAATGCAATCTTCCAAAGCCCATAGATTCCTTTGTTTTTGACATAAAAGAATGCAAAATCTCCGACTTTGATTCCAGCAAAACCTGCTATAACCTCTGAATTAATTTGATTTGATTTTACCGAACCATGAGACTGAATGCCACCATACACTCCCTTTTTAATACAAATATCGAAATTGTTTTCTCCGACAAGGAAAATATGATATCCCATATTCAGTTCACCATCTTCTAAGTTGTGCTCCTTATTTAATAATCTTATTCGACCTGAAATAAAGTTCAGAGCACAAGATTTTAATGGATTGTCAACCATGTCGGATAAAAAAGTTGACAATCATGTTGAAAAAGATCAGTGAAAAGCTCGAAAAAGGCGGGTCCATCACATTTGCGGAAGCCATGGAACTCATGAGCCTGCAGGGAC
>JAPZAV010000008.1 GCA_027460465.1 Candidatus Methanoperedens sp.
GAGAGGTTATCGAACCTGAAGATCAGGGATATGAACGATGCAAAAAGAGCTACAATAAAGATCCATGAGCTTGGAGCAGGAGCTGTGATCGTGACAGGCGGGCATCTTAAAGGGACAGATGTGCTCTACGACGGCGATTTCACATACATCGTGGGAGAGCTGATAAAAGGAGGAACTCACGGCTCCGGATGCACGCACTCAGCAGCGCTTGCCTCTGAAATCGCAAAAGGAACCCCTCTTGTGGAAGCAGCACATCGAGCAAAGAAGTTCGTGGAGAGAGCGATAAATGCAGGCATGAAAATAGGTGAAGGCGTCGCGCCTGTGAACCAGCTCGGAAGCCTGCTCACCGAGGCAGAGAGATACGGAGTCCAGAGGAACGTGGAGGAAGCGGTGGCGCTGATCGAGACGCACAGAGAGTCTTTTCCACTCATTCCTGAGGTGGGATGCAACATTGCCATGGGGATTTCACGTGCATCGTCTGTATCAGATGTTGCAGCGGTATCAGGGAGGATAGTCAGATTGAAAGGAGCGCCGCATGCCGTTGGTTGCGTTGCCTTTGGTGCGAGTGGCCACATGGCAAGGATGGTTCTGGCTGCGATGAAAAGCGATAGTAAAGCCAGGGCAGCGATGAACATACGGTACTCAGAGGAGACACTCGCCGCATGCAGGGAGCTCGGGCTTCGCATCGCCTCTTTTTCAAGGAAAGAAGAGCCAGAAGGTGCCTCTTCTATGGAATGGGGCATGGACGAGGTCATAAAAAGTGCGGGCAGGGTTCCTGATGTGATCTATGATACCGGGGATTTCGGTAAGGAGGCGATGATACGGCTTCTCGGGAGGGATGCGGTTGAGGTTGCAGAAAGGGCTCTTGAGATTTCAGGTGAGATGATGAAATGAAATCGAGCAAGAAGATTTATGGCACAGCAAAAATAATATCAATAATGGCAATGAATAAGTTCCAATCCATCGAGAACCTGCAAAATGGTGGGTAAATGAAAAGAGAACTTGATTTGAGTAAATGCAAACCTTATAAAGACTATAAGGGTTTATGCAAATTCAGATCCTTTAAAGAAATGAAAATGTTTTTGCCGGCAATTGAGAAATACGGGTTAGAAGGTAAATATCTATTCAGACCTGTAAGACAGCACGAAATTGATGATGTAGTTGAAATTTACAGGGTGGGATATCCAGATTTATACGGGAATACAAACCATCATTTTATCTTTTGGCATGATACTCTTTTGGAGTTTTTAGACAGCAACAAGGATCAGTTATTGATTGTTGCAGAAAAACTCGATGAGAAAAAACTGGTGGGAGCCATAAGAATTAAAATGGATAAGGGAAATATGAGTATACACTGGGAACATGGAGTGATCCATCCTGAATATAGAGGTAAAAAACTTTTCAGGGAGATGTGTGTATACTGCGATGAATTATCTGAAAAAACAGGAGCAGAGTATGGTAGCATTATGGCTGCTACATTTCACATCGCAACTCAGAAAGTGTTAAAAGATCTGGGCTGGAAGGTACGTGGCATTTTGCCAGGCAGTGTTATATGCTGGAATTATGAAGATAAATATTATCGCCATTCACTTGTTTATTTTGATAAGTTCTTTAATGGTGGAGAAGAACTGGTTCCAAAAAGAATCGATATGATTCCAGAAGTGGAGTTGGTGTCAGAGTGTTTGGGTTCGGGATTTTAAGGTATTATCAATACCCCGGGAAATCCTCCTTATTTATTTTGCCATCCGGTATTTTCAGGGTCTTAAGAATGTCCACGCAATCTGTTACCAGGGATGGAGGACCGCACACGTAGAAGACATGCTCATCGCAATCCGGTATCTCTTCCCTGACCATCCGGAGATCTATGCGTCCTCTTTTTCCTTTCCAACCTTCATCAGGACGGGATAATGCATGAACTATTCTGAGGCTTCCATTCTCCTTTTCGATGCGATCAAGTTCTTCCTTAAAGGCAATGTTTTCTTCACTCCTGTTCCCATACAATAACGTGATCCTGGATTTTATCCCTTTATCTGTGCAGTATTTGATCATACTTCTAAAAGGTGTTATCCCTATACCGCCTGTTATCATTCCTACCCTGGGATATTCCCCTTTGAAAGTGAAATTCCCGTAAGGTCCATCAATATGAGCCCAGTCACCCACTCTGAGCTTATCGAGGGCTGCTGAGAACTCGCGATCAGTTATCCTTTTCGTGAATTCAATAAACTTATTTTCAGTCGGGCTGCTTGAGATCGTAAAATGCTTCGTGGTCTTTTCGCCGCCGATCAGAATCGTTACAAAAAAGAACTGCCCGGGATCATAGTCAAACCCTCCGGGTCTTTTGAATCTAAAACTCTTTACATCGTGCGTTCTTTTTATTATCTCATCTACGCTGGTTTCAAATTCCATTTTTTTCCTCCTTATCTAAAATTTGCAGATATTACCCCTCAACTTCCGGGTGAGCTTCATGTTCTCAGAGTAATCAACCTCCACATCAAAAATCCAGATGCCTCCGTCCTCAAGAGCTGTTTCCAGCATCGGGGCGAACTCCTCCGGCTTTCTTATTTTGATCCCTTTTGCTCCAAAGCTTTCCGCAAGCATGGTAAAATCAGGATTTGAGAACTGCACTCCAAAGCTCCTGTTGAATTTTATTCCTGCCTTCCATTCTATCGAGCCATATTTGGAGTCGTTAAAGATTACCACTGCAAAGCTGCACCCAAGCCTCCTTGCGGTTTCAAGCTCCTGGAGATTCATCATAAAACCTCCGTCACCTGTGGCAACCACCACCTTCCTCTCAGGCTGGATAAGGTTTGCAGCGATAGCGCCCGGGAGAGCAAAACCCATAGAAGCCAGGCCATTTGAGATGATCACAGTATTGGGCTCGTATGCAGGAAAGAGCCGCCCAATCCAGAGCTTATGTGCGCCCACGTCGCTGATCAGAATGTCGCCTCCGGACAGGCATTTCCTTATATCATATAATATCTTTTGCGGCTTCATCGGAAAATTCGCGTCATCTTTGAACGACTCAAGTTCATCCTGCATTATGCTTTTAAGCCTTCTGAGGTACTCTGGAATT
>JAPZAV010000009.1 GCA_027460465.1 Candidatus Methanoperedens sp.
ATGGGACAGGCTTCGTGCCCTTAAAAAGACCATCAAGAAAACACCTCTGCAGATGCTGCTTCGAGGGCAGAACCTGGTGGGGTACAGGCACTATTCAGATGACATCGTGATAAAGTTCGTTGAACATGCAGCAGAAACAGGTATAGATATCTTCAGGATATTCGATGCTGTCAACGATATCAGGAACATGGAGGTTTCGATAAAAACAGCAAAGCGCGTTGGTGCGCATGTGCAGGGTACTGTGTGCTATACCATCAGTCCCGTGCATCCCATTCCGCTGTATGTGAAGATGGCAAAGGAACTCGAAAAGCTGGGATGCGACTCCCTGTGCATCAAAGATATGGCAGGTCTTATTTCCCCAAGGAACGCCTTTGATCTTGTAAAAGCCCTTAAAAAAGAGATCGACATTCCCGTAGACCTGCATTCACACTGCACGAGCGGGATGGCTCCGATGAGCTATCTCTATGCTTGTGAAGCAGGAGTGGATATCCTGGATACCGCTTTCTCGCCTTTTGCATGGGGAACATCGCAGCCGCCTACAGAGACCACTGTTGCTGCGCTGCAGGGCACTCCCTATGATACCGGTCTTGACCTCATCCTGCTCACAGAGATCAAAAAATACTTTGAGGAGATAAAAGAGAGATACCGCGGCATCCTTGACCCTATCTCAGAAAGGATTGACACGAACGTATTGAAATACCAGATCCCGGGCGGCATGCTCTCCAATCTTGTCTCGCAGTTAAAAGAACAGAACGCGCTTGATAAATACGAAGCAGTCCTTGCCGAGATGCCAAAAGTACGGGAGGAACTGGGGTATCCACCTCTTGTTACACCCACAAGCCAGATCGTGGGCACCCAGGCAGTGCTCAATGTGCTCCTGGGAGAGCGCTACAAGGTCGTGCCAAAAGAGGTCAAGGACTATGTTAAGGGACTGTACGGGCGCACACCTGCTCCGATAGGTAAGGAGATCCTGACAAAAATTCTTGGAGATGAAAAACCCATAACATGCAGACCCGCAGACCTTATCCCTCCGGAACTTGACAGGATCACAAAGGAAGCACATGCGCTCGGGATCGTTAAAAAACCGGAGGATATCCTCACGTTCGCCCTTTATCCTGCGATAGCCCCAAAATTTTTGCGCGGTGAAATGAAGGAAGAAGCACTTGAAGTTCCCAGGGTCACTGACGGGAAAACTCAATCTGCACTGCCCACTGAATTCAAGGTCGAAGTGGACGGTGATGTGTTCAGTGTGAAGATAATGTCAGCGGGAGGGGGGATGTCTGTCAAGCCTGTGGAGGCAGAAAGCCCGAAAACGCTGGATGGCGCGATCAATGCAAGCATGCAGGGCATGGTCCTGAAGATAAAAGTCAAGAAAGGCGATGCTGTTAATAAAGGCGATGTTGTGATGATACTTGAAGCCATGAAGATGGAAAACAATATCCATGCCTCTCATGGCGGTATTGTTAAGGATATTCTTGTAAAGGAAGGCAGCACTGTGGGCGCAGGAGATGCTCTGCTTATAATCAGGTAAGATATGTTCAAGAAAGTGTTGATTGCCAACCGGGGAGAAATCGCAATCCGCATCATGCGTGCATGCAGGGAGCTCGATATAAAGACCATTGCCGTGTATTCCGAAGTTGATAAGCATGCACTTTTTGCAAAATATGCGGATGAGGCGTATTACATAGGTCCCGCGCCTGCAAGCCAGAGCTATCTGAATATGGACAATATATTTGACGTGGCGCACAGAACTGGCTCTGAAGGGATTCATCCAGGCTATGGTTTCCTTGCAGAGAACCCTGAATTCGCACACAGATGCGAGAAAGAGGGGATCATATTCATTGGCCCTACGAGCAGGGCAATCGAAAGCGTTGGAAGCAAGATAGAGGCAAAGAAAACAATGAAGGCTGCCGGGATCCCTGTAATACCGGGGAGCGAGAACGATATCGATGATTTCGATGAAGCCCTTGATATCGCTCAGAACATAGGTTATCCTGTGATCATAAAAGCATCTGCAGGCGGCGGCGGCATCGGGATGAAAGTGGTCAGAAAAAACACGGAACTCGTGGAGATGATCGAGTCAGCACGCTCGGTTGCAAGATCAACGTTCGGGGATGCCACAGTGTTCATAGAAAAGTATCTTGAAGAACCAAGGCATATTGAATTTCAGATCCTTGCCGATTCCCATGGTCATATCATCCATGTGGGAGACCGCGAGTGCTCCATCCAGAGAAGGCATCAGAAACTGATCGAAGAATCCCCTTCCCCTATCATGACACCTGAACTGAGAAAAATGATGGGGGGCGATGCTGTGAAGGCAGCTGCTGCGATTAATTATACCAATGCAGGCACGATAGAGTTCCTTTATTCAAAAGGGAACTATTATTTCCTTGAGATGAACACACGGCTTCAGGTTGAACATCCTATAACAGAAGTGGTAACAGGCGTGGATCTTGCAAAGGAGCAATTAAGGATAGCATCAGGTGAAGAGTTAAGCTTCAGACAGGAAGACATAAAGCAGACAGGATGGGCCATAGAGTGCAGACTCAATGCAGAAGACCCTCTGAACAACTTTACCCCTTCGCCTGGAAAGCTTCGGAGATATCGTTCGTCAGGCGGCCCAGGCGTGCGGGTGGACAGCGGAGTTCATACAGGATATACCATTACTCCGTTCTACGATTCGCTGATCTCGAAACTCACGGTCTGGGGAAGGGACAGGAACGAAGCAATAGCACGGATGAAGCGTGCGCTATACGAGTATATCATCGTCGGGGTAACCACAAACATTCCTTTCCACAAAGCTGTTATGAATAACGAATATTTCAGGCGCGGTGAGCTGACCACGCATTTCATAGACGACCATAACATCATTGCAGAGGTTGAGAAGATCGTGGAAGCTGAGAAAGAGAAAGGTGCGACACTGGCTTCTGCCATCGGTGCAGAGGATAAGAAAGTAGCAGCAATCACTGCAGCTGTGGGTGCCTATATTCAGGCCAGGGAGCGAAATGAATATAAGAGATAAAATAAAAGATAAGATATTGGATAAATTGATCGCAGATGAAGGAGAACCTGTTTCAGGCGAGAAACTTGCAAAAGAGCTTTCTATCTCCAGATCTGCTGTCTGGAAAAATATCAAGGCATTAAGAGATGAGGGATATATGATCGAATCTTCCACGAATCTTGGTTATTCGCTTGTGAGTTCACCTGATACACTGTCATCTGCCAGGATCAAAGCAGGGCTTGAAACAAAATTGATAGGAAAGGATATCGAGTACTTCAAAGAGACCGAAAGTACGAATACAATAGCCAGGGAAATAGCAGGCTCTGTGGACGAAGGAACAGTTGTGATAGCAGAGTCTCAGACTGGAGGACGTGGACGCCTGGGTCGGAAATGGATCTCACCTGAAGGAGGCATCTGGTTTTCCATAATCCTCAAACCGAAAATTCAGCCCGTGCATGCACCGAGGATAACGCTTCTGGCAGGTGTGGCTGTTGCAAAGACCATCAGCACTTATGGACTTGAGGCAAGGATCAAATGGCCGAATGATGTGCTTATTTCTGGAAAGAAGGTCTGCGGCATACTTACAGAGATCGAAGCCGAGATGGATCTGATAGATTATTGTGTGGTGGGGATAGGCATAGATGCCAACGTGGATACAGAGTCGTTCCCTGAAGAGATACGGCAGAACTCCACATCCCTGAAAAAAGAACTCGGACATGAGATAGCCAGGGTCGAGTTCGTGCAGAAACTTCTTTCGGAATTCGAATCCCTCTACCTGAAATTCCAGAAAGAAGGATTTCCACCAATCCTGGAAGAATGGAGAGAAATGTCGGCAACGATAGGAGAATGGGTAAAGATAACGACCCAGAGCAAGACCGTATACGGCGAGGCAATCGGAGTGGATAATGAGGGGGCACTGATCCTTGAGACAGGTGAAGGCAGACTTGAGAAGATAGTGGCAGGGAACTGTGAACACCTGAGAAGAGGACAGGGTGCCTGAAAAAGCGAGAAAATATTCTCGCTTGAGCGTAAACTATAAATGGTCTCCTCATCAATATATATTTAAGTGGGCAGTTGATTCTGTTTTTACACCACCACCATAATCCCAAACTGCCCGCTTTTTCCTTTTATGAAAAAATGCAGCAACTACGCTATAAAATTATATACTATGCAAACCCGTAAGTAATAAAAACATGATCGTAAGTATACTCTGGCTTGCACTCAGCCTGCTCGTTATATCATCCATTATTCCAAAAGATAACAAATTCAAACCAGCGGTGGCAGGAGCGGGCTGGGCAATTTTTTCTATACACTGGGCACTTCAGTGGCAGACGTATGCGCAAATGAGCGACTATGTTAATCTTGTTGTAACTGTGCTGGCTGCGATCATCTGTATATTCCTGGGTTATGTGCTGATTACACAGGACAGAAGGCTTCTTAAAGACATCAACGGCATAAATACTGCAGAATCCCTCTTTATGGTCACAACCGCAGCGGCAACTGGAGGCATCTTTTATTTTGCCTTTTCCGAAATCCCTGCAATGAACAAATGGATCATCACAGCAGTAACTGATCAGACCATATGGGTTGCCTCGGCGCTCGGGGTGATGATAACCAGAATGGACTGGAACCTGATAGCGGTCAATGGACATGAAGTCGAAATAATCCTTGCATGCACTGCGATCGAGAGTATTGCCCTTTTCACCGGTATTATCGCAAGCGTCAGTGCTCCATTTATGAGAGCTGGAAAGGCATTCCTTGTATCTGTTCCCGTGATCTATGGTCTGAACCTGATCAGAAATGTATTTGTGGTTGATGCCTACGGGAGCACCTGGTTTGGAGATCCTGAGACCAGTTTTTATATCGCTCACACGATTATCGCAAAAACAGGTTCACTTATCGCATTATTCATCATAGCTTATGTGGTTTTGAAAATACTTCCTGAGATCATAGACATGATAGATGGTGTTTTGAATCTTATCGGGGGTATCTTCAAGAATGCTGGCTAAGGGTTCTTATTCCTGGATCGGAGCTGCGATCCTTTTTACTTTAATTTCAGGTTATATCTCGATGATGTCAGGAGGGTTCTTATCCCGTTTATTCAGGTTTTTTTTTATCCTGGGTTTCTTATTGACCATTTTCTTTTTCATATTTTTTCGCGATCCAGAGCGCAAACCTCAGGGCGGCGAAGACGATGCAGTTTCACCTGCTGATGGAAAGGTGATAACCCTGGATGGTAGATGTATCTGCATTTTCATGAATATCTATGATGTGCATGTGAACCGCGCTCCGCTTGCAGGCAGGATTACCGTGATCGATTACAAGCCTGGTGGTTTTATTCCTGCCTTTTTCAAGGATTCGGATATTAACGAGCGAAATCATGTTGTAATAGAAACAGAGTATGGAACTGTTGAGTTATTCCAGATCGCAGGGATTTTAACCAGGCGCATTGTATCGTACATCAGCGAAGGAGGGCATGTGAAAAGAGGAGAACGCATCGGCATGATCCGCTTCGGCTCGCGAGTGGATGTACATATCCCTGAAACATATGAGTTCACGGTCAAATTGAACGCTACAGTGAAGGCAGGAGAGACCGTGATCGCTATGAGAAAAGAAAAGATCAGGCGGTAAAATGGGAGAGAACATGGTCAGGCTCATAAGGCCTGCGGATATTATTACGCTCTTCAATGCGATCCTGGGATTTGCTTCTGTAATAATGGCAGTGGAGGGCGAATCTGAGATCGCTCTTGTTCTTATCCTTGCTGCTGTGATTGGCGATGCCGCGGACGGCGCAGTGGCGCGGTACACAGGAACAGGTGTCCTCGGCGCGAACCTTGACTCGCTTGCTGATGTGATAGCTTTCGGAGTTGCTCCTGCGACTGCTGCTTTTGTTTTTCTCAAAGATGGCGGCGCAGTATCATGGATTTTTCCAGGATTCTTTCTGGCATGCGGAACACTGCGCCTTGCAAGGTTCAATGCAGCGGAGAAAAAGGACGGGTTTGAGGGAGTCCCGATAACTTCAGGAGGTTTTATTGTTGCTCTGTTCCTTCTGGTAAAAGATTATTTTCTATACTCAGGTCATATGTTCATCCTCCTGCTTGTGATTGTATCGCTGTTGATGGTCAGCACGATCAGTTATCCCAAGTTGAGGAGCCCTTATCTCCTTGCACCCATGGGATTTCTCCTTATCCTGGATATTGCGGGTTTTAATAGATCAGGCATATCTTTGATATTGTTCATCTTCGCAGTTGCGTATATATTGAGTCCGATCGGAAAGAGGTTTTATGATAGAAATTAATGAGAGGGATAGAGCAGTGTTTGAAGCAGGGATCAAGCTTGGTGCGCTGTATCATCAGTTTGTGGGAACACCGATCAGCACGGAAACGATAGATGACCTTTCAAGGGCGATGGAGCAGAGCGTGATCCTCCAGCCGTATGTAAGGAGCGTGAGCGTCATGATAGACCGCGAGATGGTGGAAAAGAGGGAAAATCCAGAGTTCAGGTACTGCGAACTTGAAGGCAGGATGCTGCATGTGAACCTGCAGATACTGTACAAAAATACGATAGCCTATGCCGAACTTGCGTATGATGAAGGACTGGATTACCCGATGATGAGCATTAAAAAAATCGAGGAAATGTGATATGAATGAAATTGAAGAACAGGCAAGGGCTCAGCTGATGATGATCGAGCAGGTATATGCCCTGAAGATCACAAATCGAGATGAGGTTGCCAGGCTCATTGCCGAAAGGGTTGATAATGACAGACAGGTCTTGACGATATGCACCTCACTCAACTCATGGGTTCTTCTTAACAAAAAGAAAGGGAACGTTGTCATACCTCTGCTCTGAATCTTAATCAGCACAGGGCAGTGCATAGATCCCTTTTGCAGTTTTTATGATCTTTATTTCATCTCCTGGCTCTGCGCACAGGAACTCAGGTCTTTTGATAGTGACCGTTTCATAAGATACTGGATCCAGTACCTGGATCGCTGTCTTTTCATCAGATATCAGCACAGCAAGGACAGCGTCCTGCTTATTTCCAAGTTTTTTAATCAGCATCAGATCACTGTAGTTCTCGATAAATCTCTTCCCCGTCTCAAGCTCAATGCCGCTTACCTGCTTTCCGCAGCTTCGGACCTCTATCACGGTATCGTCCACGCTTATAATATCCCCTCGCATGAATTCAGGGAGGCGGAGGGCGAATGTGATCCTGTACAGATCCTCGCCGTTTTTCTGTCCCACAAGTTTGGGTGATTCCGTGAACCTGCCCCCGAAAGAATCTGTAATAGCCCTGCAGATCTGTTTTCCAAGTTTTATCAGCCCTACGTATAAGTCCATGCCTTCATCAAGTTCAACTGTTTTAGCAATGAATGCGAGCCTGTCACCTTTTTCCTGAGCGCGTGCTGCTACTTCCTCTGCAATGCTGATGCATTTATCGAGTTCTTCCTTTGATGGGATCCTTTTATCAGCCCTTATCTGCACTATGCCTTCAAAATAACCTCCAGAGATCCTGCTGCATGTATCGCAGGTCTCCCATGTTATTCTGACTTCGGTATCGAGCCCCGAATCCAGAGATATTCCTCTGATCTCAGCTTTTGCCCCGGCATGCACCTGATATCTGGAATGATCCAGCTTCTCAGGGATCAGTGTGAGATCAATGTTTCTGGCATCTCTATTTATCCTGAGGTTATCCTTTACACAGTCCAGTATGACCTGGTTCTCTGTTTCCTTTGACTGCCATTTTCCTTTCCTGAAAACTGAACCGCATACCGGACATATGGTCGCATAGATCACCAGGGGACACTCAAGCAGTTTCTTATCCCCAATAAAGCACTGCCTGCATACATTATCAATAAAGATGTCGGTATCATTGCCGCATCTGGGGCAGAATGATCTAACCATCCTTCAACAGGCTCCTGGCTGTTTCCCTCACGCTGTTCTCTGAATTATGAACAGGATTCCATCCGAGTTTCTGCAGCTTCGCAATGGACAGCAGCATCCTTGGAACATCTCCTTTCCATCCCCGCTCCCCACCTGTATAACTGAATCCGACCTTCCTTAATCCCATCTCCTCAACCACTATCTTTCCGATCTCTGTGGCATCTATGGTATCGTTTGAACCTACATTGAAGATATTTGCCATTTCATCGCTGTTTTTCACTGAGAACAGCATCGCATCCACGCAGTCTGAGACATGGAGATATGATTTTCGCTGCCGTCCATTTCCCAGGATCGTAAGTGTACCTGGATCAGTCCGAAGCTTATTGATAAAATCCACGATAATTCCGTGAGTGCTCCTCTGTCCCACGATATTTGCGAATCTGAATATCCAGGATTTCATATCAAAAGTATGGCAGTACGAGGTTATGAGGGCTTCACAGGCAAGCTTTGAAGCACCGTACAGAGATATCGGGACCAGAGGACCGTATTCCTCAGGTGTGGGGATGAGCTCTGCTTCTCCATATACCGTGGATGTGGATGTGAAGGCTATCCCGCGAAGCTTATTGACGCGCATCGCTTCCAGCAGGTGATATGTGGCAATGATGTTCTGCTCAAGATGGATCCTGGTGTTCTCTGCTCCAAGGCGAACATCGGGATTTGCTGCCAGATGAAATACCATATCAGCACCTTTCACGGCTCTCATGAGTTTTTCAAGATCGAGCAGATCGATTTTTATGAATCTGAAATTTTTATCCTGGATATGATCTTTGAGGAATTCCATCCTTCCGGAACTGAGATTGTCGAGAACTATTACTTCATCGCCTCGGGCAAGAAGCATATCGACCATATGGCTTCCTATGAAGCCTGCGCCGCCTGTTACTATAGTGTTCATAGATATTCTGCTCAATATGGCTCTTTCTAACTTAACTTTTTTCATATATGATTTAATATAATAGAAAAGCGACAGATATATATGATCTCTGATTAATAACTGCGATATAATACGTGTGGGAGGAATTGGAAAATAAAACGCATGGCGGCTCTTGAAATAAAAAATCATACCTCTGGTTCTTGACAGCTATGAAATTAAGCGGCATAATTCCATCGGATGAACAATTAAAACTGATACAGGGAGTGGAAGGTGAGTTGCTCCGCCGCAAGAGGACAGGGAGGATCAGCGGGATAATAGCCCTTGCTGTTGCTGTTCTTCAGGTCATGCTGGTAGCCATTGAGAAAGATTATATTACGAACATCGGGAATTTCTTTAACAACTTGATTCATTTTCGTTTTGATGGATTGATCGGTCCGGACGGCATCCCAATCCCGCAGCTGACAGGAATGCTTGTTCTGGCTGCAAGCGTCGGAACATACTTCCTGTTCAGATGGACGAATTTTATGCTGAAAGAATCCGAGGAGCCTTTCAGATATACATTCTGGATCAAACCCTTTGAGCCTGTAAAAGATACGCCCGGTAAAAGGTTCGTTCTTAATAAGGATGACCAGTTCAATCTGCTCCATCATGACCTCATGGAAAGATTGAATGATCGAATTCGAAGGTTGAAGCTGCTTGATGTGGATTCTTTGAAATTGCCGCCAGGCTCAGAAGAATCGCTTACATCCCACATTTATATCAGCGGGCATTATGCAGTTCGGGAGGATAAAGACGGCAGGTGGGTCATTCATGTGATGCCGCGCATTCGCATCGGTCCGCCGAGCAGACCGGAAGCCCTTGCAGAACCCGTCAGGTACCCTCTGAATGCACAACCAGGCGAAAAATCCAAAGAAATCTTTGAGGATACTCTGAATGCTGTCAGATATAACCAGATGGTTGAGAGGGTTTATTCCAGAGTTGCCACCGAGATCTACAGACAGATCTTCAGCGACGTGAAGGGAAAGATCAACATGTTCCCCACCGATTATCTGCGTGCAGTCGCCCTCTTTCATGAAGCAAAAGATTTTGAAAGATCAAATACCGTAGATGCTTATGGCTATGCCATCGGGTTTTACAGAGAATCGAGGCGCCATTTTGATACAAGGCTTTTTGGAAATGTATCGCGGTTGCTTTTGAGACTGCCATTATTATGGCGTTTTGCTGCAAACTCCCAGATCATGGAAGCAAGAGCGCGGATAGGATACTCAAGATGTCTTATTTACAGAAGAGGTATCTCTGCTCTATCCGGCAGGTCCCAGAATACCTTATTTGAGATCCCTGATGAACTGGAAAAAAAGGCAATCCCCGCACTGATAAGATTGCACAATCAGATCAACAAGAAATGGAAAATAAAATATTATCAGGATGAGAGTAAAGAAAAGCAGAATCAGTACAACACGCTCATGGCTTTCCTGACCTTCCCGAAGGATTCCTTATTAAAACGCAATCGAAATCTTTTTGATAAGCAAAGGAAGACACTTTTCGATGCATGTGCTGTTGCTGCTTTAGCATACTCGGATCTTAATGCTGCAGAAAAAGCCAGGAAGTTCCTTGATAACGCCAAAGCTGTTGATCCGGCCTCAAGCCAGGAACACGCCCTCTGGCTCTTAGCAGCTGCAGAAATCGAACCTGATATAAACCAGAAGCTGCTTCTCTTCAGGAAAGCAACCGAGGTCGCGCCCAACTTTGAGTACGCTCAGTACCGTCTGGCACAGTATTCCGAGATGAGATTGCGCCTGAGAAATGAAATAAATAAAGAAAGGGCAGAAAACGTAATCAAGGAATATGATGAGGTTCTCAGGATCAACCCTGGCAACATTGGCTCTCTGGCAGCTCAAGGCTATCTATTGTGGCTGCTTGGAGATCTGGAAAAAGCAAAGAAAAAATTCGAAGAAGGGAATGAAATCAAGGCAATCGTCAACCGGACTTTTGTGGGTGATCTATACTATGGACTGGCACGGATCGAAGCAGAATCCGAAGCAGAATCGGATCCGGGGCAGTTCATCAGACAGCTCAATAGAAGTTACGACCTGTATTTGCAGGCAATTTCAGCAGAACCTGCTGTATGTGCCTATTCCCCCACGACAAGCCGACTGGTCGTCAGTTCATATTACGATTATATGGCTCTTGATATGCTTATTCGGTTCAAAACGTTCAGGGATAAGGTCGAGAGAAAAATCGAAGCGCTTCGCAATAAAGCAAAGAACCGGGAATATGAAAATGAAGAAGTTTCAGAAAAGACTCTCAACCTGATTCATAGTTTTGTGCTGAATGACTATGGCAATGCGAATCTGAATTACTTTCTCAGGTTCGGTGACCGCGAAAAGTTAATTGATGCCATGAATGCCTACAGGTCTGCCATCAAGAAAGATTCAGAGAATGCTGTGGCATATTATAACCGTCATATCGCTTATTTATGGCGCAGAGAGCCCGGCGATGAAGATAAAGTTCCAAAATGTCTGGAAAAGGCTGAAGAGCTTGCTCGTGCATGGCCTGTTGTACGGATCGCGTCGATCAAAACACAGGTCAGGCAGATCCAATTTTTGATAAATGATAATAATCGCAAAAAGGAAGAAGCAGAGGAAGAATTAAAAAAGAATAATGAAGAGCTCAAAGCTGCTCAGGATAAATTGAAAGAAATAAATGAAAAATCCCTGCTGCAAGAAAAGGGAACCGCAGACGAATTATCACGCATAGAAAAGCTGGGTAAAGAAAAAAAAGAGCTCAATGAAATGATAAAAAAGCTTGATAGGGAAAAAGGAGAACTCAACAATAAAACTGTAGAACTGAAGGAAGAAATAGTAAAACTGCAAGAATCGTTGCGCGAGAAAATTTTTCCGAAAATTGACGAAATTCTGGATCAATCCAAATTCATTTCGCTTTCTGAAGGCCTGAAAATAAAATATGACGGAACCGGAGTAAGTGAGTTCTGTAAGAAGAACATAGAGAAAGATAAACTGGAAGAAAACGACATAGATGCATTGAGAGCCTGGGCTGAACTCTTATCGAATAATACAGAAAAGAAAGCGCTTGAAGCATCTGAACAGCTATGTCGTTACATTCTGGATTACTATCCTGAGGACTTTGATACATATGTGATCCTTAATGATATTTCCAGATCACTGGAGATACGATCAGAAAAGCCCGACTTTGTAAAGAAAGAGGACTGCATAAAGAGAATAAGAACCATTATTGAAAACTGGTTGAATATAGATCCTATCTATTATGTTTCATTAATATGGGCCTCACAGTCTGCAGATTTTTTTGATTTCGAAAAACGCGCCGAGATTCTAAAGAGAGCAATCAAATCTGAAAGTGAAAATGATGTGTATCATAATATGCTGGGAAAAGTATATTCTGATAAAGCTGATTCCTGCGCTGAAGATCAGTGGGAGCACGCGGTTATTGAATGGGAAAAGGCTGCGGAGGAATATAAAAAAGCGAATCAGATCAAGCCAGAAAACAACGAATATCGCAGCAATTTGAGCAGTGTTTTGCAGAAAGAAGGAGATAGCTTTTTTGATCATGATAATTATCAAAAAGCTATTGAAAAATATAAGGAAGTGCTGGAGCTGAAACCAGGCGATGATATTAGCACAAAACTTGATGAGGCAAGATATGCTCTATCCTTTGGTAAAAAGGCATTGGATCAGGCATTCCATCCCACGGTAACCCCAATTCCAGTTGAGGTTGCCAATAATCTCGTGCCTTATGTAGCAGATGAAACAAGAACAAAGCTAAATCCGATATTGAGCACCCAGGTTGAAAAAATACGGGAAAGAATAAAGATAACAATGGGAGTTGAAATCCCTGGTATCAAGTTCCGACAGCAAGAATCCCTGCCTGATGGCCATTATATAATCATGATAAATGAAATCCCGCTCGAATTAAGAATTATCTCGGAAGAAAAGCGGCTTTTCCCTGGCTCTATGGAAAGCCTCACAGAACTGAAGATCCAGGGAGAGGAGACGACTGATCCCCAGACCGGAGAAAAAGCCTTCTGGATTTCCCGAAATGACTGGGAAAAAGTGGAAAACGCAGGCTTGAGCCTCTGGGGAATCAGTGAATACATGGTGATCCACCTGGAAGCTGTGATAAGGAAGAACGTGATTGAACTTTTTGGCCACCAGGAAATCATGAATATCATGTATGCCAAAGTGCCTGATATCTATGAACGAATGCAGGAAAAACCTGCAGATCTGAGCTTTCTGACCAGTGTTCTCAAAAGTCTATTGAATGAGGGTGTACCGATCACTGCCCTGGAAGAGATCGTCGAGACTTTCATGCAATTGAAGGAATCTGGAGCAGACCTTTTCACCATCGTTGAGACGATACGGAGCATTCCAGAAGTCAGACCGGTGCTGCCTGGCAATAATGACAAATATTCTTTCTATCGGCTCGGCGAGCTGGAAAAAGAGATCAATCGCTTTATCCATAGAACGGATAATCAGCCTGTTCTGGCCATCGAGATAGATAAGTATCAAAATATATTCAAATCAGTGCAGGAAAAAATAGGTTCAACAGGGAAAGCAGCGATTATCACTGAAAATGCAGAGCTGAGGCCTTTTGTCAGAAAATTGATCGAGCATAAGTTCCCGGATGTTCCTGTTTTATCCGGAAAGGAATTGCTGCCTGATCTCGAGATCAGGATCGCCGGAGAGCCCGGAAACCCGGAGGGAAAATATGATAAAAAGTGAAATTCTGGATCAGATAAAGGTGGCTATTGAACTCTCGCCTTCCCTCAGGCATTTTGCTCTTGCAGAGGAAAATAGAGCTTTTAAGAAAGATCTCATGCGATGTCTGGATGATCTGGTATATGACCTCAGGATACCTGCAGAAATATCTTTGACCATAACGCCTGGCGAGGACAGGAATAGATTTTCCTTATGCTCGTATCAGGTCAGCATCAACGACAGGAAATGCAGGGTTCAGGTCCCGACGATAATTCCCGGCGATGTGCATGCCCTGGAGCTGGCAAATTCGATCGCTTATGAGATTCTCCAGAACCGTGAGCTATTATTAACGCCCCGCCTGTCTGAAAAGATCCAGGAGAAGTGGATAATTGACGGCATGGCATCTATGGAAAGATTCCATGAAATTCTTTTTGAACTTGTTCGAAGAGGGCTTCGAATTGATCGCGCAAAAGATATCGCATTGAAAGAACAGAGTGAACAGAACTTTGAGAAGAGTTTTGAAGAAATCTTTTACAACCTGGACTCGATAGCTGTCAAAGTTTTCCTCAGCAATGCTCAGAATGTGAAGACACAATCAGCTGCTGATGACATGTCATTTGAAGGCTTGCTTGATGTTTTGCAGGAGGGACTTTTTAATGAGCTCGGAATAATTATTCCAAAAGTCAGTATCGATATGGATGAGATACTTGAGGAGAATGATTTCATAATCCAGTTGAATGATGTTCGATTTCCTCCTATCACTGGCCTTGAACATGATCAATTTTTGGTGAACGATACTGTTGAAAGGCTTCCCCTTATCAATATAAAAGGCAAAAAAGTAATCATCCCCGCAAGTGGAACCGAAAACGCTATCGTTCAGAATAAAGAGCATGAGTTAGAGATCTGCAAAAAAGCAGGTTTGACTACATGGGGTTCAGGAGGCTTCACCGTGCTGAACCTTGCTGCCGAGCTCAGGAAAAACGCCGCCCTTTTCCTGACCGTTGAAACCGTAAAATACAGCCTGAAAAAATTGAAATCCAGTTCTCCGGCGTTTCCAGCGCTTGTGGATGCGGCATCGGAACATCATGATATCATAAGATTGACCCTCATTTTAAGAGACCTGCTGGATGAACAGCTTTCAATAAAAGACCTTCGAGGGATCCTGGAGAATCTGCTTGCGATCAGTGGTATTACGGACATTGACCAGAGCAAATATGTTGTTTTTTCTCCTCATACTGCAAATCTGTGTTCAGTTCAGGAAGGGAAAAAAATGGAGGATCTGAACATCATTGATTATTCGAATTGCCTGCGAATGTCGCTGAAGCGATATATTTCGAATAAATATACGAGAGGAAGCAGTGCTTTGTATGTATTTCCACTGGATCCCGGGATAGAGATGCGGATCAGGAGCACTGATGAGCAGCCACTGACCGATATAGAACGTGAAAAATTGATAAAAGCTATTTATGAGGCAATCAAGAATTTGCCGGCAGCAACCACCAATCCGGTCATATTGACGAGTGTGGAGATCAGAAAAAGACTGAGGAACCTGATAGAAAAGGAATTCCCGCGTATTGCAGTGCTGTGCTATCAGGAGCTTTTACCTGATCTGAATACTCAGCCGATCGCCAGGATCTCCTGGGATTGAGAGATCAAAAATGGAGTCAGGCCGATCATTTTCCCGGCTTATCCATGCATCCCATGATGACCGCAGGCACAGCGCCAATAGCAGTACAGGTCTCAAGCGAAACCCCTTTCGAGGTTATATCGAGATGATACTGCGCCATTTCAAATAATCCTTCCGGCAGACCTCTATGCCCCAGTCCTATGAGGAAAAGAAATGACTTCTTTTTATTGATCAGTTCCACAAGTGCATCCACATTGATGGTTTTCTCCCTGGCAGGATGCGATGTGGTCACCACTGCAGAGCCGAACTGCGGTTGGAAACCTTTTTCAGGGAGATCGAACACAAAGAACCTGCCTTTCCTGAACAGCTCTTCAAGATATCTCCCTGAATCGCCTATGGTTGTCCTGTCCTTCACAAAACTCACAAGTTCCTCTGCTTTCATATTGAAAGGATAATCAAAAAGTGCAAGATTGAACCCGAAGGCAAATGCAACAGGTGCCGCCCTTGCTATGCTCCTGTAATGAGCCTCATGGACTTTTATTCTGTCATAGGTGTTCACGATACCCAGGGTCAGCATTACCTATAAATCCATATACGTGTACTGGTTCATGGCATCCTTATAAGTATTCAGGATCCCTTCTGCATCGGTTTTGGATAGTCTATTATCCCTCTGTGCCTGAACCAGTTCTGATTCGAACGTCGTAAGAAGACTGTTGGAATTATACTTGACATAACCCAGGACATCGCAGTTCCTGTCCCCGTTCACGATCTGTTTGATGTGCCATTCTCCCCGGTCGTCCACTATGATATGCGCTTCATTTGCGGCGCCGAACAGATTGTGATAATCCCCTATCGTATCCTGGTAAGCTCCGAGCATCAGGATCGCCAGATAATAGGAGCCGTTGTTCAACTCATGGAGTTCAAGGATCTCCTTGACGTCCTTTAAGTCCACGAATTTATCTATTTCCCCGTCTGAGTCGCATGTGATATCCACTATGGTGCCGTATTCAGCAGGCTTCTCATTTGCCCTGCTCACAGGCACTATCGGGAACAGTTGCTTTATTGCCCAGAAATCCGGTATGGACTGGAAGATCGAAAAATTGCCGATATATTTTTTTGAGAGGAGTTTATTGAGATCCTCAAAGTCATCGGACTTGTTTACGTTTTCTCTGGCAAAGCTTGCGGCTTTTTCGCATATCTGATAGAAAAGGATCTCTCCTTTGGATTTATCCTCAAGTTCTATCTCACCAAGGTTGAACAATGAAAGCAATTCTTCACGGTGCTGGATAGCATCGTGATAATACTCCACATAATTCTTAATGCTGATCTCTTTCAATCCATCATAGAATTCCTTTATGATATGCGGCTCATTTCCCTTCAGTTCTATCTGCTTTTTATTGTTGCCGTTCTTATTGCCTTTGATGTTGATGACAAGCAGCGAATGGTATGCGCTTAATGCGCGTCCGCTCTCTGATAATATCACAGGATGAGGAACTCCTTCTTCATCACACACATCTTTCAGGGAATACACAACATTATTGGCATACTCCTGTATCGTATAATTGGCGCTTGCGTCCGAAGAGGTCTTACTGCCGTCATAATCTATGCCAAGCCCGCCACCGATATTGAAATATTTGATGTTTATATGCATATTTCTTATTTTGGCATACACCCTTGCAGCCTCTTTGACCGCCTTCTGTATCCTCCTGATCTCTGTTATCTGCGAGCCTATATGGAAATGCAGCATCTGCACCTGCTCGATCATATCATAATCAGTAATGGTCTTTATGCAATCCAGCATTTCAGCAGTTGTAAGCCCGAATTTCGAGGATTCACCTCCGGATTCCGCCCATTTTCCGCTGCCTTTTGAGTACAGTTTCACCCTGATGCCGATCAATGGTTTTACTCCCAGGCTTTTTGAAAGCTCGAGCAGGCGTTTTGTTTCGCTGTACTCGTCTATGACAATGATCACCTTGTTTTTTAATTTGACCGAGTTCAATGCCAGTTTGAGATATTCATCATCTTTGAATCCATTGCATATCAGAGCTGCTTCTGGACTGAGTTCAAAGGACAGGGCTGCAAGCAGTTCTGCTTTTGTTCCCACTTCCAGACCGAGATTGAATTTTTTCCCGGATTTGACGATCTCCTCGATCACCTCTCTGCGCTGGTTCACCTTCATGGGGAACGCGCTCTGATATGTGCTGTTATACTTGAACTCGGATATCGAGTTGGCAAAGGCTCCGTTCAGTTCCTTTATCTGCGCTTCAAGGATCTGAGGAAATCTGAATAGAATAGGGAATTTTATTTTTTTTGTGGTAAGATGTTCGATCACATTTTTTAGATCAATAATCTGAGCGTCCTTTTTTGTTGGTTTGATTATCAGATTACCATTTTTATTAAAAGAGAAATATCCGTTGCCCCATCGTTCTATTCCATATAGATCTATTGCATCTTCGATTTTCCACATTTAATTTGATAGCACGTCCTTTAATACTCTGTTCTATAAAGAAGTACTTATTCAGGTTTAAAGTTTTCTATCAGAAGTTCTTAGATTTCTGTAACTTCATTTCTCATCGATATTACTGTTATTTTCGAGCTTCACTATATATTACCTCAATCTATTCATTATAATTGTTATTATCACCAAAAGTTATTTGTATTTCAGGCATCTTAATTATTTAACAAGAAATGAAAACCCGACAGGAAAATAAGCCTCCACAGGGCTTTAAAAGACCACTGGCGTTTGTCCTGATCTTATTTTTGGAGATAATGGTTGTTTCATTGATTTTACACCCGCAACCCGTTTTTACAAACGAAGAGAGAATGTGCGGTGATCTGACTTTTATGGACAGCTCTGGAAATCTCATCTTCGGCACAATTGAAATAAATATGACAGGGGCACCCGGCGATAAAAGATCAAATGTCAGCTCCATAAGCTGGAAAGACGTCCCAAATGCACGGATATCCTTTGATGCCCTTGAAACAAAGAACATCTCGCTCAGTCTCAGGATATCAGGAGATTCTCACAACAGCAACGTGGTGCTTGAGAATTACGGCACTGATATGCCTGCGAATGTCCAGGCGCCGGGCAAACCTGTAAAATACGTGGAGATCAGCGCTGTGAATGTTTCTTTCTCAGATGCTTCTGTATCAGTGCAGTACACGGATGAAGAGCTGAAAGGGCTGGATGAAAAAAGCCTCTCCTTTTACAGCTACGACGCAGTGAACTCGACATGGAGCGAGCTTGCTGCCAGCGTGGATGCCGAGAAAAATATCTTGAGCGCGACTGTAAGCTCGTTATCTGTGTTTTCAGTAGTTGCAAAATCACCTGAAAAGGAAACCAGTGCAGCAGGCGTTAATGTAACAGTGCAGGGGGAGGTGATTGATAAGAACTCAAATAAGCTAAGCATCCACATTAAGAAATCCAGGACAAAAGCCGGTACCATTTCGCATATGCAGACCGGAAGCACCTATAATTTCAATGACATGCCAGCAGGTGAATACATATTATTCGATGCCAGCGACGCAGAGAAAGTGTCTGCCAGCTTCAAGATCGAAGGTGACTCGTTAAATAGTAAAGTCAGACTGGAGAATTACAGAACCTCAAATCCTGCACCTTCAGATCCACCCGGCACTGCCATCAAATATGTTGACATAAACGCAGTAAACATGAATTTCAGTGAAGCAGAAATCAGGATATTTTATTCCGATGCCGAGCTTGGAGGCGTAGATGAAAGAACTCTCTCGATTGCCCACTACAAAAACGGGGCATGGTTTAAAGAAGCGACTTCTGTGGACGCGGAGAACAATGTTGCGACTGCAACCGTTACCTCTCTCTCCACATTTGCATTAATCGCTTCAAATACAAGTTACAATGCAACGCTGTTCATCTATGATACAAAGAACAATGCAGATCCGTCAGATGACGTACTTGTGAAAACCGCAGGTCTTACGAATTTACCAGCGAACGGAACTACTTTTGATCTTGGATACGCTGGAAGCATCTACAGAAACAGCACGTATTCTGTTGAACTGCAGATAAGACCCAACAATACCTATGAGTTCGATGCAGACTATACGAAAGAGACTTTCTTCAAGGCTGGCGTTCCATTCAATACGACTGATTCAGGCGGCGCGCAATATATCATAAACACCACGCTGGTACCAAAGGATGGTGCAAGAACTGAGGATATCTATGTCCACACCAGTTCAAAAACGAATTACAGCGCAGATGCCAGTGCCTATGAAGTGGGGACGATAGATGGCGACCTTGATATCATAGCGATTGATGATGGCAACAGGGCAGCATACTGGTTCGAGAACGGAAATTCATGGAGCAGGGTAGCAATTGAAAGCACCGATCCTGATGGAAAAAATCCTATTGGACTTGCGGTCGGCGATCTTGATAAAGATGGAGATATAGATGTGGCTTATTCAAATGATCAGCCAAGCATCTTCATACACGAGAACGACGGGACACCAGGAGGTGCAAACTGGGTTCAGAGGGATATCGGCGCCCCTCCTGGCGGTGGCATACCCTACGGTCTTGCCATAGCAGACCTTGATAACGACGGATACCCTGATATAATCAGCGGGGACGATTCCCAGGATATATACATTTTCAGAAACGACGGGACACCGTTTAACAATGCATGGACTTCTACAACAGTCGAAACAGGGATCGGCGGCACGATCTACAAAGTGGCAGCTGCTGATATAGATCAGGACGGCGACCTGGATATTGTCGCAGGCGGTAGCACGAACCTTTACTGGTATGAGAACGACGGCACGCCGTTCAACGGAGGCTGGACAAGAAGAACAATAGCCACGGGCATAAGCGGCAACGTGTATTCAGTCGCAATCGGCGACCTTGACAACGACGGCTGGCTGGATGTCATCATTGGCAACAGTGCTCAGGACATAATCGTTTATCAGAACGACGGCACGCCGACAGGATGGGGAGGAGCAAGCTACACGGTCGATGCAGCAGCAGGAGGCACTGTCTTTGATGTCGAGGTGGCGGACATAGATGGCGATGGGTATATTGATATCGCTGCAAGCGTCTGGACTGCAGATGATATTCTGTGGTACAGGAACGACGGTACGCCCTTCAATGCTGGCTGGACAGAGTACACGATAGACAGCAGCACCAACGGCAACAACCCCTACGGCATAGCGATAGGGGACATTGATTCAGACGGCATACCTGATGTCGCTGCAGGGGTTTCGGACAGGAATATGTACTGGTATCACAACACAGGCTCTCCTGCCTCAGGTGAGTGGACGCCCACAACAGTGACCTCAACTGCGCTGGGCGGAACTCCGTGGCGTGTTGCTGTGGCAGATATTGATAACGATGCGAACTCCAATATCATAGATTATTATTATAACGCCACTGAAAGTGCAGAGAAAGGCGTGGACGGCGCGGAGTTCAGCGGATGGGACAACCTCAGCGCGAACACGAACTACTCCTTCTATTTCATCATCACGCCTGATGATGAATGGGGCGATGACGGTTCCAATGATACAGTTACATTCTATGCAGGCAATGAAGCTGGGAACTGGTCCTCGCTTTCAGAACCAAAGTTGTTCGGGGCGATAAGGACGCCCATAAAGGTTAAATGGACCTGGAATGCAGGAGCCCTGATCCCTGTGCCTGCAGGCGTCCAGGGCATAGTTGTGAATAAATACGATGCTCTGCTGAACTGCAACATCACAGCCTACAAGGAGGATGGAACCACAGGGCTCCACTCCATCTATGGGAGTTCGTTCAACTGGAACGATACATACACGAGATTCTATATCGAAACCAGCGCCCTCTCAACCAAGAACATCTCTGCAAAGTTCAGGATCAGCAACAACTGGACAAATGCTGTTATAAAGATGGATAATAACGGTCTTTTTAATCCTGAATCACAAAACCCCACAGGCACGGTAATCAAGTACATTATTGCGAACACAACCAATGCTTCCTACTCAAACGTAGACGTAAGGATAAGCTACACGGATGCTGAGCTCGGATCAGAAAACGAGACAAATCTCGCGTTGTATCAGTTCACAGGTTCTTCATGGGTTCTGCTTAATACCACAATAGATACAGTGAACAACATCGCTACAGCAGCCACCACATCTTTCTCCACCTTCGCTCTTGTGGCTGTCCATGCGCAGATTAAACTCGGTCTCAACAGGTTCGTTATCCTGGATGACGACTTCACAGGGACGCCTGAGTCAGGGTTCGTGAATCCAGCCTACGGCTCTGGAAGCGGGCAGCCTGGCGGTGGTGGCGATGATGCTGCAAAAGGGAAGACCACAACGATCACAGCATACGCTCTCTATCTCGACGATATAGGCATGCCTGTGCAGGGAAAGAACATCACATTTATCTTCTACAGACCCGCAAGTTACGGCGTATTTCAGACGAAATACGCAATCACAGACTCAAAAGGACTGGCAAATGCCTCAAGCGATGTGGACGATACCTTCTATTATGGACGGTGGAGGGTGAAGGCTGAAAGCGGCAATCTGAATGCCGCATCCACCTTCATCTATAACTGGTGGGGCTGCAACTACAACGCAGGATCCTGCGACAGAGACCACAGCGGCAAGACATGGCCCACAGGTGCGCCGATCAGTTCGCCTTATTTGAATGGATATGATAGAGTCGTTGATGAGAAAGGCGATCATCAGAGAGCTGGTATCTGCACTGGATGTCACAGATCGTTTGACGGCACGAACGGCACTGCAAATAATGTCTATCCTTCCACTGCTTCCACGATTCAATCCGGCATCCATACGGGTATCAGATGCGACAATTCAAGCTGCCACAGCAGTATTGATGCTCACAGGACAAACGCTGTCATAAGCTCCTGCTACGGCGGGGCAGGCTGTCATTCCTTCAGGACGGACGTCTCGAGCAAAACCATACTGAACGGCATTTTGAGCGGGTATTCAAATTCCACGAGCACTTATAACAAATACCACACTCCAAATTATACAGTACCCTGCGTCATATGCCATGGACCAATGCACAACACCACAAAGCCAGATGAATCGCAGAGACTAATACGAAATTCTGATACAGAGTCCTCTCACTGCACAAGCTGCCACTCAGGATACAAAAAGCACAACACGAGCGTGAACTGCACCCTGTGCCACAGCGATGATGTGCATGTGATACAGGTGTTCTCTAAAGAGGCAAAGTACGTGAACTACAGCAACACAAGTTACAGAGGTAACTGCACAAACTGCCATCAGAACAGTACGTTCTACACAGCGCTCAAATCCCAGCCAAAGGCTGGCAGCCAGAGCGGCAGGGATCCGCCGCAGGTAGCCGTACCTCTGGAGCACAGCAATGACCCCGCTGCAGGCGCGAAGTGGAACCAGACCTACTGGACCAACAGCGACCAGCTAACGTGGTGCAAGTACTGCCACGGCGATACTCTTCATGATGCTGCCGCCCTGGGTCGCCCTTCCAAATGGGATGGTAACAATAAAGTGAACTCCTCGATCGGAAACACATCATGGTGCGCCTCATGCCACTGGCAGGGGTATGCAAACGGCACGAACACGTACAGCGACATGGTGAACACGTTCGCTGTCAACAGCCTTTTAATCCCTCCTGAAATCAGCGGCAATGCCGCATACGGAGCAAACCAGAGCATCTACGAGTACACCAACCATTCAGGCTACACAAAATATTATCCAGATCTGAACGACTCCTCATGCAACCGCTGCCACGGATACCAGTACGGCTTCACAACCATCACCCAGCTCGTGCACAACCTGACCAGGGTAGGAGGAGCGAACTGCGTGAACTGTCACGATCTGAACGGGATCGTGCTGCTCTCACATATCAATGTAACCACAACCAATGATACGAATGCACTGCACAGGAACCTCAACGCCGGCGCATCAGCCTCCAATGCTTCGGCTTATTATTCAAACAACAGGCGGTGCTGGGCATGCCACAGCAACGGCAGCGAACCCTCGACACCAAATGCACATCCCACGAAGTACAGGCTCCCGTACAACTGCACGAACTGCCATATCCAGGGCGCAGGGCAGAACTTCAACTATACTCCCTCTGCCGTACTCAATGTCACAGAGCATTACTGGAATGGCTCTGATATACACACGCCCGCGGTCTCCACATGCTACGCCTGCCACAACCTGAGCGAGATGATGATCTTTGCAAATGATCCTGACTCAGGAAGCGGCGCCGTGTACGGCGGAGTGAACGGCGGGAACAACAGCTCAAGCCACTATGGAAAGAAGCGGGCTGATATGAGGAATGGAATAAGCGCGAACTGCTCCTACTGCCACCAGAACATAAGCTCTGCATTTGCTTCGGCAATGCTGTATCCAGCTTATAATACCAGCATCTCAAACCACAGTCTGAGGTACAATTCCTCGACTCCATCATGCACTTCTTCGCAGTGCCACAATACGGGCTGGATGCACAACTCAACGCTTTTCGTCCAGGGTCTGACCCTGCCGAACTCCACGTTCTGTCTTGGATGCCATGGAAAGAACGCAACCTCAGGTCTTATCAATTTCACAGGAGCGGTCACTTCGATCAAGGAAAAGCATAACAATACCATAAACTGCACTGAATGTCATCAGAATACCAGCAGGGACATACATCCTGAGAAATACCTCCAGCCCAATGCGACATATAACACAAATAATACCACTGCTGTCACCTGCATCACCTGCCACCAGACCTCAGGCGCTGACTCAAAGCTCTCAAAAGTCCCGCCAAAGATCCCCTCACCTCTGGCGCACAGCGATAATACCTCGAACGGAAGCGTGTGGAACTCAAGCTACTGGAATTCTGCTCTGACAGCATGTACATACTGCCACAACGATACAAAACACAACGCCACTGCCCTGGGGAGACCTGCGAGCTGGAGAGGGAACAATATCGTGAACTCAAGCCTCAGCGGAAGCTCATGGTGCGCTTCATGCCATTATCAGGGCTACTCAGGCGGAGGGAAGAACTACACAGACATGACCCAGACGTTCACGAAAGCCAATCTCTCTGTTCCTCCTGAGATCACGAACGGGACATATGCAACCGGCATCTACAACCGCTCGACGTACTACAATCACTCGCTGAAGGATTACAGCGACGCTGCATGCAGGCTGTGTCACGGGATCAATCTGTCCTCGAACACGACAGTAACCCCATTCCTGCACAACGTTACCTGGGGCTCATGTACTGGCTGCCACTATTCATTCGAGGCTATGAACACCACGTACAGACCTGACAGGTATGTGGATTCTTCGCAGTATAATCTGAGCCTGCACCGCTCATTATCCTGCAAGAACTGCCATCCTGAAGGACACAGGAACATGGGGGCGCGAAAAGCATGCGAGGACTGCCATGCAGTGCAGGCTGACCCGATACCAGATAAGGACAGGCACAATATCACGGCAAAGCCGGGCACGTACTTCTATAATGGAACGAATGTGGTGAACATCACGGACTGCACCACCTGCCACAGCGCATCGCTCTACAACAAAGCGATCGCGACCTACGGATACTGGAAAGAAAAGGACTGCGATTACTGCCACACATACCCTGATAGATATTATGAGTGAGGATGCAGATACAAGTTTTCCAAGGTCTTTGTCAAGGGAACTTCAGGGTATTTTTCTCTAACACTGTCTGGAAGAGCACGCGCAGCTTCACCTATGATCTGGAATTGATGAACTATCCAGGTTTGAATTAGCTCCTCATAGCTTCCAGTGTATCCAATAGTCTTTCGGTAACTTCTCATGGCCGCAAAGTATCTTTCAAAACATGATCTCGAATGCGTGGGCGAAGCCCTTTTTCTGTTACAATATCAACTTTGAGGGCGCAGTCCAAACCGTATATGATCACTGAGACTGAGGTTCGCCTGGTGGCAAGAATTATCTTATTGACTTTAGCTGCCAGTATTGCCGTTATGACAGTGCACAACTTCTTTCCAGGCAACTCGGTACTGATAAATCGCCTGGCTGGTGGAATCCTAGGCATTTTGACAATCCTGACGATAAGGAAGATTGGTAAAGATTATTAACTGCTAAGATATATAAACCTATAATATAATAATGTTTATGGACTTCCCCTCTTCCTTCGAGATCTATCATCCTGTAACACAACATAAGACAGGAAGTCCGTTTACATTTTTCATCTAATGCAAAAGTTGAGTACTTCTTAAGGCAATCTCTATTTTAGCTAAACGAATATATATTGTCGTTGATCATAATGAACGAAATTATGCATGACAGAGTTAAGAAAATCGCACAGATCATCTCAGAAGTGTCGCATTTAGACGAAACCGATATGTTTATTCTGCTGACTTTGCTGAAAGACAGCAAGACGACCAATGCTGAGCTTGCAAAAATAATGAATTTTAAGGATGGGAATTCTGTAGCTTATCATACACGCACCATGCAGAAAGAAGGAATAATTGATCGATATACTATTATTCCAGAATGGAAGCGTATAGGGCTGGCGACTGAATTTATCATACTGGCAGAAGCCGAAAATGAAGAACAGCTACTTGAGATTGAGAAAAGACATATAATAATGGCTGATGAATATTCGTCGAAGCAAGGGGATATTGTTGTAACACAGACAATTTCAGGCTGTGTCATCCTGCAGGATGTCTATCACTGTTTTGGCGATAAGACGATGGCGGTAATAATTGGTAGGGCAACTTCGGACCAGGATGCTGCGGTTTATTGCAAGAATTATATTGTTGGCAGGTATCCTGACATCAAAGTGAGCCTGCTCATAAATAAATACAGAACAATAAGGGAATTCTTCATCGATAAACATGCCATAGAAAAACTCAAAGAGTTTTTCAAGATAGAGAACAAGGGCGATGTTCTAAAAGAATTGCATGCTTTACCTTTATAGGGGCAACGCCATTGTAATCAATAATATAGTAAAGTTTGGTACAGTCAATGCAAGAATCATCCAGTCTTTGAGTCGCTTTCCTTCAGCTACCGGATCGCGTATCAGGATTTTTACGCATCCTGCAATAAGTATAGCATAGACTGCGACAGCCAGCCATAAATAATGGTATTTCATGCCTGCATATATCATGGGAATGAGGGGAAGCAATGTCAGTGCACTGCACACAGTTGCTGCCCTGCGAATTCCCAGCATTATCGGCAATGAATTAACATCGCCTGCCACATCCTTGAAATCCTTCATGAATGTTAGAGAGAATATCAGTACAAATACATATATTGCGACCAGGAGACTATCGTTATTAACAGGCGAATAGATACTCCAGGTGCCAATTGATTCCAGAGCAAAGCATATTGCCATATCTGCCATTGCTATGCCGGGTTTATCCTTGAACCGAAATAATGGATGCGAATACATTACACCGCCAACAATTATTCCAATTAAAAGACATGCGAATAGAATTAAGCTTAGAACGAGTGCAAGACTGAGAGCGGTTGAAAATAATAACATCATGTATATCCACGCATTATTGACTGAGATCTGACCGGATGCAATGGCTCCATTTGATTTGCATATTTTGTCTATCTCGATATCATAGATATCGTTTATTATATCGCATCCGCTGTGAATCATTATTCCTGCAAGGATTACAATAGCTGCTCTGTAATCCCACACCCCGAAAAAAGCACATGTCACTGCCACTACAGAGATGTCAACAATACTTCCCTTTAATTTAAGGATAGATATGTATGGATTGTTGTGAAATATTCTAATTAATTCATTAATCGCCCTTGAATTCATATTGTATGAATTCTTTTTTGTATATAATACACAACTTTTTTGTTATTTTTTATTTATTTTTCGTTTTTAGTTAAAATAATTAATAAACCGATAAGTTTAAATATATAACGTGAAATTAAGTTGCAATAGTATAGACTGTGCTTGAAAGCAGCATACAGGGTCCAACACATCTCAATATGGACGAGGTAGAGCTAGGAGGCGGAAATTTGAAAAACTCCCGAAGGCAGAGCAAGTGCATCTCTAAATAACTTAACGCTTGCTTGCTCATGCCCCGGGAGAAAACAGGAATTTAAGGAGTGAATAAAAATGTGAAGAAAAGTAGTGTAATTAGATTTGGTGTGCTGATAGCTATGATAGTATTCGTGGGTGTGCAAGGTCAAGTTGTATCAAGCGTAGATATAAAGGAAAAATCAGTTTACTCCGCTACCACATTTGGAATTTCACAAAGCATGTTGAATGAAGCACCGGTAATTCTTCTTGTAATCATGGTCTTTATTGCGATTAATGTATACTTTTCTATCAGGGCCTGGCCGTCATGGAAACGTACAGACGATGGCGTCCTCAGAGCAAAAGCATTTTTAAACAAAGATTTTCTGAATAGAAACTTCATGCTCGTTTTTATTACGGGCGCTTCTTTTGGTCTTCATACTTTTTTGGAATTTATCGAGATTTTTGAGTATCCAGAAGCCTGGACGCAGTTCACGCAACAGATACGTATACTATCTCTCTTCACACTAACAGCTTCAATGCTCTTGCTAGTTCTTTTGGAGTATTACTGGTGCAAGTTACTAATCAGAAAAACTCTGAAAAGATAACCTGACCATTTTCTGGAATTAGTAACTGATAGTTATAAGGACCATTTCTATTTTGTTACACCCGCATCACTCACTAAATACTCGTAGAATGCGCTTCCTTTCTCGGTATTATCGTCTTTTTTGTCATCGTCATTATTTTTTTTATCTCCAGTGTATTGGATCTTTGCATCATCTTGTTGAAAAGCCATGAAATCAACAAATCCAGTAGCAGAAGCAGGATTGGATCTATTGAAATCGATAACGCTTTCAGCATTAACAGAAACAATCAGATCCGGGGTTGAAAATACAACCTCTGATGGCCTCTTCCTGTTGAACTTTGACTCAGTTATCCAATCAGTTTCTATGATCTTTATTTCATTGCCAGAGTACTCTGCAAGCACCTTTCCGTTATTCTTGTTCAGCAATGTCAGATGTTTATAAGAATAATCACCGTAACCATCACCAATCCCCCTGACAGCGTAAGCAACAACCTGGTAATTCTTTGTTGTTACTTCGATCCAGCTCCATCCATGCATATCCATTGGCCATGGGCGGGTACTAACAGGGATCATATGGTCGAGGTATCCCTCAGCACGACTGATTTTGTATCTCTTGCCATCTAAAAGTATCGAACCGTGAAGAGTCCCATAAGAATGTTCATAAGTGGTAAAGCTGAGAGGTTGATCCGCATGATCAACTGTCTTGTCTACATTTGTTTGGAAGAACAGATTCATATCTACTTCTTTATTATCTGATAAATATCTTAAGTAATATCCAGCAACCGCTGAACCATTCATTATTTTTAGACCAACAGGGTACTTGTAATCGACATAAGGTGTGTGTAGCGCTATATACTGATCTATGTCTGTTCTTGGAACGTAGGTCTCAATATAATTAAAGTCTGTTTCACTATCACTAGAATAGATACCATAGAAGCTGAGCATATGAGAGTATCCTCTAAATAATGGAGACTCCTGGTGCCCCAGAACAACAAAAAATCCAACATCTTTTTTTTCATCATCTGATGAGACTAATGTTGCCTTTCCATTCAGGTACCACCATTCCGCCATAAAGTTTGCACCAAAATCTGTCTCCAGGTTTCCACCTTCTGTGGAATCTGCTTGCTTTGATTTTATTCCAGATGATTCGGCTGATGTGGACACTGTAAAAAACGCCACAACGAGGACGCTAACTAATAGTCCAAACAATATCTTTTTACTGCCTTTTCTGTTCATTTTCCTTCTCACCATCATTTATTTTATTCGAATACCCCGCAGCTTGCTGCGGTTTTTTAGTTCACTTTGATCATAAAGAGTCCAATGTATTTAAGAACTTTTCCAAACTCAAACTCATCGTAAGAGTTACACTGTTTTCGGATTAGCTTTAAGATTTGGATGAATGTCTCAGCACCATGGAAGTTGCCTAAGTTAGGCAATATTTCTTAATGATGGAAAGTTTAAAATACACCTGAGACTTCAATAGTATCATGTTATGATTGTACCAGAGCTGGGATATCTGGTGGAGCTTAATGTGAGAAGTATGTTTGCTGAATTGAAAGATATTCTTGGTAAAGAAGAAACTATTATTGGAGGTATTGGTGGATTTATCGCGGCATCCACGCTAACTCACGGTGAAATATCTACAGCTATGTCAGCCATAATCATGAGAACCTTAGAATTCGGGATTGGAATATACCAGACCAATCCATTAGGTGAATCAAACATAAGTAATTTTAATTGTTGCTCTTGCAAGTCCCGGCGCCACTCTGATCTATCAAAAAAATGGGGATAATGTGATAAAGAGGAAGGAAAGGAGTAGATGGGAGATAATTGAGGATATGCTAACGGTATTAGTGGAGGGCAATAAATCGAAAAAGACACGAATTATGCAGAGGGCGTATCTTGATTGGAGAAACTTCAGGAGATATTTTGACTTTTTATTAGAGGAGGGCTTTATTGCAAAATGCAATAATCTTGATGCAGATAATTATGAACTTACAGAGAAAGGGAGGGAGTTGTTGAAGAGATTGAAGGTAATCGATGAGATTCTGAGTTAGAAAGAAGTTCGAGAATTTCAACTTTAATGATTTCGTTGTCAACCTTTTAAATCTTTATGAATAAAGTCTTTTTCTTTTTCTCAAAGAAAGCAAAGCAAATTTCAGATGGCAGCAATCAATATAGGGGTGGATGATGCTAGAAACTCCTGAGGAAAGGGTAAAATTATTGAAAGCAGGGTTTACGGGTAAAACAATCGAAAAACTATATATTCACTATAACAATTTTAAAATAGTTAGCAATCCTGATTTCATCGAATTGATTGAATTTAATATCCTGCAAAATAAAAGAACCGAGTCAACGTGGGTGCGATGCACTTACGCTGCAAGCAGCGACATATAATTCTTGTTGTTGCATTTTGATTTTATATCGATCATGTTCCAAAGAAGGTGCTGTGGGGGCATCTGTTATATGAAACATGCGGCAATATGTCCGAGGACATTAATGCTAATGAGTGGATTGGTAGCGGGATTGAAGTAGGGTTAAAAGCGTTCCTCCAACCCACTCTCTGTGGATAATGATTTTTGCGGCTATATGAAACTATCTAACAATTTTTATAATAATTGTGGTTATTATCTGCATTTATATGACCATGATAATTGGGTTGATCATAAAACCTGAACCCATTTCTGTAAAGTTCAGTACAGGGAGGGCAGATTCCTTTTCACGTAATCCGGCAGGTTGGGCTGCAGAACAATTCGATTTAAAAAATTCTTGTCGTTAGCGACGGTAGGGGGATCAAGATTCAATGGGCTCAGAATCTCTGAGAGTGGAACAGTCTCTGTAACCAGGACTGGTGAGCGGGCAGTTTCTAAACCATGTGGCCCAAGGGGTAGATATGGTCAGGCCATGCCCGCTGGTTCATCAAGCTCCAGCATCAAGAACCATTGTGGCTCAACAGCTTCAATGGCAGCACGTATCTCTTGTGAGAAGGGTGTTCCAATTTTCGTGCCAGCTGCAGTGTCCTGTAACATGCTGCCATGTTTTTCATGCATTTATAATACAAAATCAGGTACGGTAGAAACATATGTCAATTGAAACTTACAACAAGTCTACGGGCATTACACCTTGAATTCATCGCCCAAAAAGCAAAATTAATAAAAATAAGGAAAGAATCAGTATCAATATCGCTAAAATAATCATTTTATTGAGTTTGTTTTGCTTCTTTTTTATAGTTCTTTCTAGTTCAATGAGGTCGTTTGTTAGTCTTTTTAACTCACTGTACTTTTTTTCTTTTTCATTCATCAGAAAAATTCCCGAATTCCCGGTTGTATTTCTCATGCAAAGCGCAAGTTGTTTACAGAATTGATATGTCGCCTTTAACGGTGCAGGTTTTTAAATCCATTACAGTTAAAACATAGTTTGTTTATATATATAAATGAGTGCTTACAAGATATGGAATTTCTACTGAACCTGTTTTTATGAAAAAATTAGCTGAAAAACCCGGCAGTATGTTAGAGAACACTTCAATTAAGTTACTTCCACAGTATTATCAATTAATACGGTTTGATGAGAATATAAAATTATTTGGACATTATATTTACCACTTGCAAGTTGTCTAGCAGTATCAGATAAAATAGCATTATTAGTCACGGTATAATTTTCATTTCCATTTGTCGAATTAGTAATTATTATCTGATCTCCAACACTGAAACTATTTCCAGAAGTTGAGCGTTTAAATACAGGAGATTCTCCTGCAGGAACTATAGAGATACCCCAATCTCCACCTGTCAAACTATCTCCCCCTTTATGCGTTATCTTTATATCAGCAACTCCTGTATCACCATTATTTTTCACATCTATATATGTCATTGGAATTTTTTCTAATTTAGAGGTTAACGCAGACGCTTGTGTTATGACGATCGCTGCCAAAAAAACTGTCAATAAGACCATTAAGAGAACTCCAATGATAGGAGATACTGCTTCCTCATTTTCAACAATTTTTGCTATCTTATTTTTATGTTCTTCTTTTATTATTGATTCTTTCATTTTCTCTATCCCATGTGGATAGGTATTAAATAAACAATAAAGTATATAATATAACCCATTTATATACGTAAGATTATTACCATAATGAGAGTAAAATGAGAGGAAAAGATTATTAACTGCTAAGATATATATACCTAAGATATAATAATGTCTATGGACTTCCCTCCTCCTTCGAGATCTATTATCCTGTAATACAACATGAGAAAGGGAAGTCCGTTTACTCTTTTCATCCCAGTAATGGGAAAAGTAAAGTTTTATATCTATATATATTTATAATATGTCATTTTGCTGTATAAAGGCTTTTTCAGTTCGGAAAAGGGGCGTGCCAAAAACCTTTAATACTTAGATTATATATTTACTATAATGGACATTTCAGTTCCGCTCCTGGCAAGCATAATGAACCTTAAAGAAAAATTAAAGGCGAGGGCTGTAGTACTTCTTGATCCTAAATATCTTAAAGGAGATACTTCGGAGATAGCAGCTGTAAAGACACCAGAAGTAAAAATATCTCTTGAAGAACTGACAGAGTATATTAATGAATTTGCTGCTTTTACAAAAAGATTTCTAAGAAATATTAACATTGATGATGAGACAGCACCCAGAACCGTCTACATATCAACTGAAGATCGAAGGGTGTATCTTTTCCATTTTTTTGTTAGCACAAAAACGTTGAAAGAGCCATTTCCTGTTTACCTTGGAATTACTGTTAAAAAAGATATAGACACAATTAAAACAGGCAAAGAAAATCCATGGGAAATCCCTCAATACGTTTTTGACGCTGCATGGGATAGTATCAAAGAGATACAACAAATATACAGCAGGTTTTGAAAAAACAGCTGCATCATCTTCCCTTCTGCCTGATGTACAGCTGTTCCACTTTTTCTATCGAATCTGCATCCTCAATAGATTTATCTGTTCTCACATTGACAAGCCTTGGAAAACGCAGCGCATATCCTGAATTGTAGTTCGGACTTTTCTGTATCTCTTCAAAAGCCACCTCGAACACTACTTTTGGCTCAAACTCCACATGCACCCCGCTCTCCAGAATAATAAGCTCTTTGAACAGCTTCGTCAGTTCGGAAAGCTGCTCGTCGGTTATACCTGTTGCTACGCGTCCGATAGAAAGGAACTTATCTGAGTCAGGATCGCGGCAGGCAAGCAGGTATGAACCTATAAAACTTGCTCTTCTCCCTTCCCCCCACTCTCCTCCTATTACTGCAAGGTCAAGCGTGTCCATAACAGGCTTCAGTTTAAGCCAGTTCTTACCTCTTTTCCCTGGCGTATAAAAAGATCCAGGGTTTTTCAGCATTACCCCTTCATGTCCTGCATCAAGAGCCTCTTTATAAATCGTTTCTATTTCAGATGTATTATCAGTAATGGTCTGATTAGCCAGAATGCTCTTATCACATACCTCCTCAAGCTTTTTCCTGCGCTGAACCAGTGGCATATCAATCAGGCTTTCACCGTTCAAATACAGGATGTCAAAAATGTTCAGATAAAGAGGGATCTCAAGTGCGGTAGCAGAGATATCATATTTCCGCCTGAAACGCTTCAATATCTCCTGGAACGCCATCGGTCTTTTATCACTGTCAAGTGCTACCGACTCGCCATCAAGGATCACCGTGTTTGCCTTAACGCCTGATCTTACAGATTTCTCAATATCAGGTAAGGAGAAGGTCACGTTTTCAAGCTTTCTGGAATAAATGATTATACTGCTGCCATCAATATGTATCTGGACGCGCGCACCATCAAATTTCCACTCGACTGCGACCCGACCCATTTCTTCAACTGCCTCCTGTATTCCTTCTGCAACCTGTGCCAGCATCATCTTCAAAGGTCTTCCAACCACAACTCCGAGCTTTTCAAGACCGATTGAGCCTTCTTTTTTTGCTGTATGTGCAACATGTCCGAAATCGTTTGTCAGCATATACCCCCGCTCGATAAGGTCTGGCGAAATATTGAAAGCCAGAGAGATCGCATTCCTTACTATTCCTTCCCCAACTCCTATGCGTAATTCCTCGACCGCCAGGCGGGCAATATACACGACCTCAAGCGGCTCTGCTGCAGCCAGAAGATACTGGAGATTCTTTATTTTTGCATCCTGCGACCCTTTTCCCGTCAGGCTCGCGATCTTCTGGAATCTCTGATATACATCGCGAATGGAAAGTTTTCCTTCTGAGAAGAAATTAACATGTCTTTTACTTGAAGCTATAGCTTTCTCTGCTGCATGCCCGATGTCTCCTGTCTCCTTCACAAAACCTTCGATGCGCTTGACAGGCAGAGAGGAGATTCTGGATATTGCGGAATAGAGCAGATTCGGTCCAATTCCGAGCTGCTGCTCGCTCCAGACGGGGAAGACTTTCCCCATGATGAAGCGGGTTACTATCTCAAGCTCGTCATCATCCACTTTCTTGAAGAATTCAGCGACAACAGATGTCATTTCCAGGGAGCCTGAAATCCCTTCGATATTCTTGCATTCGTTTGCGAACTCTTCAAATGAGGTCATATGCTCTGAATATCTTTTTGATCATATAATTTATTCCTGTCCGATATCAGAATTAAAAAATCCTATGGCGTCAATAAACCGTTGGATTGATTCTCCAGATTTTTTATCCCTTCCTTAATAATCTCGAAAAGCTCAGAATCATCATGTTTGAACTTGATAATCCTTCCCCTTCGTTCATCGTAGAATCGTTTCTGTTCAT
>JAPZAV010000010.1 GCA_027460465.1 Candidatus Methanoperedens sp.
GCGCTCCAGTTTATATCATAGAATTAAAAGTATTTGGAACTGCATGCGGTTGTATTGGCATGCTTGCGGACCTGAGAGGACTTCAGACCGAGGACATAGAAGTTTACGATAAGCAATTTGTTGCCATCCTTTCTGAGATTAGCAGGGATCTCGGGCTTAAACCTCATCTGATCTATGCTCGTACATTACCAGGATCTTTTGAGGTAGTTGCATTCACCGCAAGGGAACTCTGCAGCAGATGCAAAAGCGATCTTGCAGGTTTTGAAAAACCCAGACCGGATTTGATCATACTCAGTAAAGCATAATAAGAAAGGGAACCATGCAAAATAGCACTGATAAAGACAGGCTGGCAGCCAAAATCAGGAATAAGAAATATATTGATGACTATATTGATAGATGGCTGAAGCTGGAAACACTTGATAAACCGTATGTTGAATGCGAAATCTGCAGCTACATCAGCAATGCTTCAATTCACCAGCATATGATCATACCTGAGGAACTGGGATCAAATCCGAATAATAACCGGATAATCCATCTATGTGCAAACTGCTATTACGAGTTCCGGGCCCTCATAGACAGGTATATCGGGATTTCGAGGGAAAGGATCCCGCAGATGTGCGAAGAGGCTTTTGAAAAGTTGAAAGATAAGAAAAAAAACTACAGAGACATGAACAGGAACTTAGAAAGGGTTGAGATCTGATTTTCATTCACTCGAAAATATGTTGATGTCTGACCAAAAGTTTTAAAAGGAATTACTGCTATACGGATATTTCAGATGAGTGGAACATTGACACACGATTCTGAAGGAAATCCACTTCTTGTAGGAAAACCTGTGCTTTATCCGGCAACAGGAACAAGGGGCTATGTACTGGAAATCATGTCTGATGAGGAAGGTACGTGGGTTCTCATTGATAAGACCAATCTCTTTTATAAACCTGAAGTTCTAAGAGTGGTAAAGGAAATTGAAGAAAAAGAAATCGGAGAGAAAATGTTCACTCGTGAGGAAGTTGGCGAAAGATTAGAGAAAGAAAAGGAAGCAGCTCCGACGGAAATGAGCGATGTAAGCGTGGAAAGTGGCGGATAAACTATAAAGAAATAGAAAAGTAAAAAGTGAAAATGCATTAAGCATAGCCACGAAATTATTTTATAATGTATTATCGTGAACGATTCGCAAGATTTAAGTACTATAAGTGAGTAGGAAGGATGACCAAGGGATTGTAATGGTAATCCGATACAATAAACAACAATATTCTGGGTAGAAAAGAACGTAAGCATCTTTTTTTCTGTTCTATCTCCCGATTATTGTTAGTCGCTCTTATTGTATCGCCGCCAGATGATCAATATCTTGGAAAACAAAAATAGGAGGTAAATAAACGTGGCTGACAACATAGATCTATATAGCGACAGAGGAGCAAAACTCAAATCAGGCGTGGATATAAATGCCATAAGCCCGATGAGAAATGCCGCTATTAAGAAAATAGTCACCGGCATCAAGCGAACAGCTGCCGTTGACTTGGCTGGAATCGAAAAAACCTTAGCATCCTCAACATTGGGAGGCAAAGGCAGAAAGATTCCCGGAAGAGAAATGAAATTGGATATTGTAAAGAACGCAGATAAGATCCGCAGCAAAGTTGCCGACCTGGTAAAAGTTGAGTCAGGCGATGACACAAATGTGGAGTCCATAAATCAGGGCAAACAATTACTCGTTCAGGTGCCATCAGCAAGAATAGATGTAGCAGCTGAATATGTGTCCTCATTGACCTGCGCAGCACAGGCAACTACAATGGCAATAATCGAAAATTTCAACATTGGAATGTTCGATAGCCCAACCATCAAGTCAGCAGTATGGGGTCAGTACCCACAAACGCTTGATATGGTAGGCGGAAATGTAAAGTCAATCGTCGAAATTCCACAGAAAGATGAAGGCTTTGGTTATACATTGAGAAACGTCATGGCAAATCACCTTGCAGCGACATGCAAGTTCAATGCTATGAACACAGCAGCACTGTGCTCAACTCTCGAGACCGTAGGCGTCTTCGAGATGGGAGATGCGATTGGTATCCAGGAAAGGCACAGATTACTTGCATATGCATTCCAGGGCTTGAATGCAAACAACCTGGTATATGGAACAGTAAAGGCACTGGGCAAGACCGGAACAATCGGTACAGTTGTCCAGGCATGTGTCGAAAAGTCAATTGCAGACAAGATAATAAGTGCAGACAAGAAATTCGCATCAGGCTATTCGACCTATAAGTGCAATGATGTAGCAAAGTGGAACGCATACTGCGCAGCAGGTACAATGGTAGCAACCTTGGTGAACTGCGGTGCAATGAGAGCCCCACAGTCAGTATCAGCAGTATTGCTGTACTTCAACGACATCATAGAGAAAGAGACCTCATTGCCAGGATGCGACTTCGGCAAGGTACAGGGTGTTGCAGTAGGATTCTCGTTCTTCTCACACTCAATCTATGGCGGAGGAGGACCAGGAACATTCAACGGCAACCACGTAACAACCAGGCATTCAAAAGGACTTGGTGTACCATGCGTGGCAGCAGCAGTTGCTCTTGATGCAGGCGTTCAGATCTACAGCCCTGCAAAGACCTCTCAGTTAGTAGGAGATGTCTTCAGCTCAGTAGAAGAATTCAGAGAACCAATAAAGGCAATTGCGGAGGCCGTATAAATAAGGAGAATTGAATGGCAAAAACTGCTTCAGTCACGGATAAACCCATCCAGATAAGAGTGTTTCCAAACAGGTTATTACAACCCCAGACAGCTGAGAAAGTCTTGAACGAGATTGACCATGTCAAGGGTGTAATAAGAATGCTCATCAATGGTAAAAATCTGCCCAGAAAGGTCACATGCGGACCCGGAACAGGGGCGGATGTAAACCATCCTGACAGAACAGTAATTCATGTCGGGGATTGTGCATTCGAATTGCATATCATAGTGGGAGAGATACTGGTCGAAGTTGAAGATGAAAGTGCTGTGGAGAATTTGAGAACAGCGTGTGAGCGAGCGTTTCCATTCCCATTTGAATTCAAACGCGGACACTTCATCAAGAGAAGACCAACTCTGACCGATTACGGCAAGTATGGGTTCAAAAGCAAGACTGATGAAAGCATCAATCTTGAGGACGAACGATTACTCGGCCTCGTAGACCCGCATGCAAAGCTGGAAAACAACCTCTGTGTAGTTAAAACAGAGGAAAAATCATGAGTTTACCTAAGGAAGCAGAAGAAACCGTTTAAAATTAAGGAGGATCAAAATATGGCTTATAAAGCACAATTCTATCCAGGCAATACCTCAATTGCCAAGAACAGAAGAAAACACATGTCAAATGACTTGGAGAAACTTCGCGACGTTTCAGATGAGGACTTAACTGCAATTCTGGGTCACAGAGCACCAGGTGCAGACTATCCAAGCACACACCCACCACTTGCGGAAATGGGAGAACCGGACTGCCCGATCAGAGAGGTCGTTGAACCGACACCAGGAGCTGCAGCAGGCGACAGAGTCAGATATGTACAGTTCGCTGACTCAATGTACAATGCTCCGGCAATACCGTACTTCAGATCGTACCACGCAGCAATCAACTTCAGAGGAGTTGACCCGGGCACACTGTCAGGCAGACAGGTCAACGAAATGAGAGAGAGAGACCTTGAAGAGTTCTCCAAGAGAGTGTGCGAGACCGAAATAACTGACTGGGGTCTTGCAGGAATGCGAGGCTGTACAGTGCACGGACACTCCCTCAGATTACAGGAAGATGGAGTAATGTTCGATATGCTGGACAGGCGCAGACTCGAGGGCGGCGTTATGGTGATGGACAAGGACCAGGTCGGTGTACCAATCGACAGAAAGGTCAACCTTGGCAAACCAATCAGCGAGGCAGAAGCTGCCAAGAGAACCACCATGTATAGAGTGGATAACGTGTCCTTCAGAAGCGACAAGGAAGTCGTTGAACACGTACAGAAAGTCTGGGAGTTAAGAACCAAATACGGCTTCCAGCCGAAGGCGTGAGGTGATTCAAAATGGCAGAACCAAGATTTAAGAAATCAATGGAAACAAAGTACGCAAAAGAATGGGGATCCAATAAGGTCGGCTCCACAGCCAAGAGCAAAATAACTGACAAGAAGACCAAATACCTGAGATTGGGATATACACAGAACCCAAGAAAGGTAGAAATGACAAAGTGTGGAGCAGCAATCACAAAGAAGAGAGGGTTGCAGGCATATGATCCAAAGTTGCATCTTGCCGGTATCCCCATGGGTCAGAGACAGCTCACCCCATACACAATATCTGGAACAGATATCGTGTGCGATGGTGATGATCTCCACTTCGTCAACAATGCAGCAATGCAGCAGGAATGGGACGACATAAGGAGAACATGCATCGTAGGACTTGATCTGGCACATGAGACACTCGAGAAGAGATTGGGCAAGGAAGTTACTCCTGAGACCATCAACTACTATCTCGAAGTCTTGAACCATGCAATGCCCGGCGCTGCAATCGTTCAGGAACACATGGTCGAGACGCACCCTGCATTAGTAGATGACTGCTATGTGAAAGTGTTCACAGGCGACGAGGCACTGCAGGATGAGATCGACAAGCAGTTCGTTATCAATATCGACAACGAATTCCCCGGAGATCAGGCAAAGCAGGTCAAAGCAGCAGTTGGCAAGACCACCTGGCAGGCAGTGCACATCCCGACAATAGTCACAAGGACAGAGGACGGACCAGGCACAAGCCGCTGGATGGCAATGCAGGTCGGTATGACCTTCATCAGCGCATACCACATGTGCGCAGGTGAAGCCGCAGTAGGCGAACTTGCATTCACAGCCAAGCACGCAGGGCTTGTCGAAATGGCTGATATGATCCCGGCACGCCGCGCACGCGGACCAAATGAGCCTGGAGGATTATCATTCGGCCACATGGCAGATATCGTCCAGACAAGCAGGAAGACACCAGATGACCCAGTCAACGTAACCTTACAGGTAGCAAGCGCAGCAAGCATGCTGTATGACCAGATCTGGCTCGGCGGCTACATGTCAGGCGGTGTGGGATTCACAATGTATGCAACACCTGCATACACCAATGATATCCTGGACGACTACTGCTACTGGGGCGCAGACTATGCAACAAAGAAATACGGCAAGCTCGGAAGCGCAAAGCCCACGATCGAGACCTGCAAAGATATCGGAACAGAAGTAACACTGTACGGTATTGAGAGCTACGAGAAGTACCCGACCACACTTGAGGACCACTTCGGCGGCTCGCAGCGCGCCACTGTGCTGGCACTCGCAGCAGGCACCACATGTGCAATGGCAACCGGGCACAGCAATGCCGGTCTATCTGCATGGTATCTCTCCATGTATCTCCACAAAGAGGCATGGGGCAGACTCGGATTCTACGGCTATGACCTGCAGGATCAGTGCGGCGCAACCAACGTGTTCTCACTCGGCTCTGATGAGGGCTGCATTGGAGAACTCAGAGGTGCAAACTATCCCAACTACGCCATGAACGTAGGACATCAGGGTGGATACACTGCAGTGGTTGCAGCTACACATGCCGGAAGAAAGGATGCCTTCTGCGCGAACCCGCTGGTCAAGAGCTGCTTCGCAGATGAACTGGTCAACTTTGACTTCTCGGATCCAAGAGGAGCATTCGGCAAAGCAGCACTCAGAGAGTGGGACCGCTGCGCCGGTGAGAGAGCCTTCGTCATCCCAGCAAAGTAAATCCATAAGTAGGCTTTATGCCTACTTTTCTTATTTTTTTGGGATACGATTAAAAGGAAAAATATATATTATAGTTTGAAATTCATGGTGATGTGATTTAATATGGCAGAAGCAAAGGCAGAAGCAAAAAAAAAGCAGAAAGTACCCGGTGAAGTAAAATGTATGTATTGTGACGGGACCGGAAAACACCAGAATCAAAAATGTGTCGTTTGTGGAGGCGCAGGAAAAGTGGAAGTCGTTGACACAACCCAAAAGTGCCAGTGGTGCAAGGGTAGAGGTTTTTCGATGCCTGGTATTCCATGCACCGTATGTGGTGGAACCGGTGCCACAAGACCTGTTAATAAACAGCGATTGTTTTAAAGGGAAAGAGGGGGTTAAAGAATCCCCTGTATCCTTATCAAATTATTTTTCTGGAAGTCTTTAAAAAAGTTATGCTTTCCTGTAACTATACTTCTCGCTTAATTTTTTATAAATAAAATCGTGCGCTTTATTCACTGCATCCAGCTCTCCGCGGAGTACCAGTAGGTTATCTGGCTCTATATCAATGGTCTTAACTGCGAATCTACGGGTTGCGACTTCTAAATCAAATTTAGCAATGGCTTCGAGGACCACTTTATGTGGAACTCCAGGCGGCAGAACCAAATCATATAAATTTTCAAGGTTTGTTTCATCTGACTCAACTTCCTCAGCAAACTCATCTCCAACATGTTTTGGTTCATCATCAGTCATTGTAATCACTTATGATATGAAATCTTTATTAAGTCACATAAAGCTTATGGTGCACATATGCTTACAAAATTGATATTTCCACCTCAATGGATCCCAACTCAGCCTTATTTAAGTCTTCCTTCCCTGATGTCTTTTCTAAGAGCCCACGATTGTAATGTCGAACAGATGGATATCAATGTATCTTTCTATGATGAGATATTGAGTAGAAAAGGGGTTCTTTCCTTTTTCTTTGAAAGGGCTTATTCTAAATTCCAGGAGCTTGAATCCAGAAAAGAACTGCCTCCAGAACTCCAGAAAAAGTATGCCACATTGAGCAGTTCCATACTTTTCAGTGATTATATAATTGACGAGATTGATAATGCAAAAAAAGTCATACGTGATAGGGAGAAATTCTATGACATCGAAGAATTATTCAGGGCTTTTAAGGTTCTTGAACTCGGCCTTAAGCTCGCATCATCTGCCTATCACCCTGCAAACCTGACGTTTCACTCCTATGACATGCACTACTCATGCCGTTCAAGCAGGGATATTCTGGATGCGATCAATGACCCTGAAGAAAATCTTTTCATCGATTATTTCGAGAAAAATGTAATCCCTGCCGTCCTTAGAAATAGACCAAAGCTCGTGGGTATTTCAATAATCAATACCAGTCAATTGATTCCAGGATTGACGCTTGCATCTCTGATCAAAAAGGCGAATGAAAGCATACATATCAATATCGGAGGAAGCGTTTTGACCCGTCTTGTAAATGAAATAAGCCAGAACGATAAGCTATTTTGCATTTTTGACAGCGTGATCGTACATGAAGGCGAGACCGCATTACTGAAACTCATCCAGAACCTCCAGGGTGAGTGTGATATTGAAGATGTCCCCAACCTCATCTATAGAGATGGGTCTGAAATCAGGGTTAATAAAATCAGTTCTGATGGAGAAGACATCAATTCATTGCCCACACCATGCTTTGATGGTTTACCTCTATCACTGTATTTTTCGCCAGAACTGATCCTGCCTGTATTATCATCAAGAGGTTGCTACTGGAGACGCTGCACTTTTTGTGATCATGGCTATGGTTACTCGGGCAAATACAGACCGAGAGATGTCGGATTATTATATGATGATCTGAAGACATTGAAAAACAAATACGGCACCAGGTTTTTTACATTTCAGGATGAAGGGGTGTCCCAGAGATTGATCGGTGCTTTATCCGATAGTATCATAAAAAACAATCTTGATATCTCATGGCTGGCAGATTCAAGATTTGAGCCTTCATTTTCTGCAGACCACAGCAATAAAATAGCAGGTGCAGGGTGTGAGATGCTGTATTTCGGCCTGGAATCTGCCAGCGATCGAATTCTGATGTGTATGGACAAAGGGATAAGAAAAGATCAGGTCCTTAAAATATGTAAACTCTGTTCAGATGCAGGTATCTGGACCCATCTGTTCTTGATATTTGGATTTCCTACAGAAACCAGAGATGAAGCAGAAGAAACAATGGATTTCATTTTGCGAAATAAGGGAATAATCCGTTCCATGTCGTTTGGAAGTTTTCAGCTCACAAAACATTCTAAAGTTTATGAGAATACTGAATCTTTTGGTGTCAGAAGAATCATAAAGGATGACAGCCTTGACCTCTCGCTCTGGTATGAGTATGAAGTCGCAAGAGGGATGTCGAAGAGAGAAACGGATGAGCTAATCCAGGAATTCTATTCCAGGCTTTCGCTTCAGTACCGGGATTTGCCTATATGGAGTAATCTTGACAGAGAGCATCTTTTTCTTTATATTTCCCGCTACAGAAGAAAAAAGAATGCAGTCCCGGGGCTTAATGAACTGATAGACAGGATACACAGCATGCGATCAAAGAGCAGACCCACTTTGATTGATACAGGAAATATTGATCCTTATCCCAGGCTCAATGAGGGGGTTTTTATCGGATCCTTCAATTTCAATCTGGGGCTACTGATCCATACCATGATGGCTGGAGATGGTTTGAACTACAGTTTAAAGAAGGAACGCACGAACGTACTATTTGATACCAACAGCAACAGGATACTTACAGTATCTGACTTTGGAAAGGACATCGTACACTGGAGCAATGGGCAATTGAATCTATCAGAAATAATAAATTTTATCAAAGAAAAATATGGGATATCCTATGCCGAGGCTGAGATCAAATGCCGCAACTTCCTGAGCGGGCTGCTTGAAAAAGATATCGTCACCTATTAGCGACTGATGCTGATCTTCGGAATTTTTATTTAAGGGGCCCTTGGCTTTATTTTTGTGGAACCGCAATTCGGGCATTCTGTTGCGCCTTTCTTCAGGAACGTCTTTTTGCAGGAGACGCACCAGTACATCCCATATTCTCTTCCCAGCTCAGCAAGTTCTTCAGGCTTTATTTCGAACGGTGTGTATGTGCTGCACATGATTCCTACCTCCCTTCTATCTGAATATATATGATGTTAGTCACTCTCATAATAAAGCTTTTGGACATAATTCTTTTTCAGTCCAGCATGCAAAAAAAATAATCAATAGATTATATGGAAAAGATACAAAAAAACCATTTTCATGCCTCTCTGCATCTTTCCAGTATATCTATCGACCTCACTTCCTGTATTTTCTAAGGCGCTATCATTTACTCATACTGCGCGCCTACTGGCTGCTCTGCTTTGCGGGCTCTCAGTTTTGCATAGAACTCTTCCTGTCTCTTTCTCTCAGCATCAGCAACCTCAGGTTTCTTGACCTTTTTGGCTGTTTCGGCGAGATCCATTTGACTCTCCAGTCCAACCATTCTTTTCACCTCCCTATTTTTGAACACAATATCATTGTTATATCTGTTCAATTCTTTTCAATACGACTTTATCGTTATCAATTTCAACGTTGATTTCTGCTCCTTTTTCAAGTGGCAAAGGGAACTGTGAATCATTGACTATTTTTGATTCGATAAGCACTTTGAAGCTGCTAACCGGCGGTATGGCTATGATCCTCCCTTTTCCCTTTCACACGTGGACCTCCTCGAGATTGTCTATATTAATGCTTACGTACCTATATTTAAACCTATCGCAGTACCTGTTTTCATGTACATAATGAGCATGCTGTTATCGTATTTGGTTTAAAAAAAGGTTTTATAGGTTCAGACATTTTATGGTATATGCAATAGGTAAGGATGAAGCTACTGCAGGAAAAGAATGGATTAGTTGGTATAAGATTCATAGTACTTGCGTTCACAGTACTAATATGTATAGCAGCAGCTCTTTTGTTTTACCCTCCGATCTCCACACGCACAGCAGAAGAGCCCACATCAGGTGATGTGACTTTTACGGACAGGGCAGGTAATCCTCTTGAAGGAACGTTTGAGTTAAGTGGAGTGGGCGTATCAAGCGGATCAAAATCAAATTATAATTTCATAACATGGAAAAACATTCCCAATGTCAGGATTAAGTATGATGCTCTCAGCATCAAGAACCTGTGGGTTGATCTCCTGATATCCGGGGACTCACCAGGAAGCAATGTGATACTCGATAATTATGGCATTGATCTCCCGCAAGGCATCGATGTAAAAGCGCCGGGAGTTCCTGTCAAATATGTGGAGATCAGCGCCACAGGTATCTCTTTTTCAGAGGTCAACATATCCATACAATATACAGATGAAGAGCTAAAAGATGCTGACGAAAAAACCCTCACCATCTATCAGTATGAAAAAGCAACAGAGGCATGGGGAGAACTTCCTGCTGCAATAGATACTGAAAACAAGACCCTGAGTGCGACTGTAAGCTCTTTATCCGTATTTGCTGTCAGCGCAAGGACCCAGGAGCAAATCGATATACATGATACCAGGAAGAAATTCTTTGCAACCAATGTCAAGACCTACGATGAAGCAAAGGAACTCAAGAAGTCAGAAAAAACAAATAGCTTTGCTGCAAATGAAATCCCTGAAAATGGGGAGCTGGAGATTGATGCCATTGATACAAAAAATGTGGCGGTAAAACTGAAAGTCAAGACCTCTGGCGGAGGTGAGATCGTTCTTGATGACTATGGTAAGAATAATCCAGTATCAGCTCCTCTTCCAGGGATTCCTGTAAAATTCGTGGAAATCAGCGCCACAGGTATCTCTTTTTCAGAGGCAGAAATTACCATTCGTTATACAGATAATGAACTCAATGGTGCTGATGAAGCCAGACTCAGCCTCTATCACTGGAATGGAGATTCATGGGACCCTCTTCCAGCGACCCTGGACACGGTAAATAACTTGCTGACAGCGACCACAGATTCGCTTTCACCATTCGCGATCTC
>JAPZAV010000011.1 GCA_027460465.1 Candidatus Methanoperedens sp.
TCCAGCCTGCATATGTATCGGCCAGGACAAGCGACAGAACACGCATGGAGTGGCGCCGATAGAACTCCTGGGCGAGGATCCCTCCCCAGGAAAGACCGAGGATGTGTGCCCGTTGAACACCGGCGGCGTCCAGGAGCCCAGCAAGACAATCCACCCAGTCGCCTATCCCGAACGTTTCCGGAGGGTCGGACGATTGACCCGTGCCCGGTGCGTCCCACGCGATGACTGTGAATTGGTCAGACAAACTTTCGAGTTGTAGCCTCCACATGCGTGAATCAATGATAAACCCGTGCAATAAAACTAATGCAGGGCCGTCACCAGTCTGCTCGTAGGCGACCGAAAGACCGTTTATTTTAACGCGATGCATGGTTTTCTTCTCCGTCTCTTCTGCTCACTGCGCAGGCTTTCTTTAAATCTTTGAATAGTTTCCTCATCAATTTTGACCATGATTATTTTCCACTCCCCTTCAAGACGAACCTGCTGGGCGTTCAATCTCACTATTTTTGTTTGCTCTCATTCGTATAAATAAATTTCTGAAACTGAAAGAAAAACTCTTCAGTTATGCTTTAATACATTCAAAAACTATTCGAGCACCATGCCCTGCGAAGAATTCACAAGTAAAATTGATGAGTATAAAAACATCCGCAAACAGAAAAAACTGTTCGGCACATTCGGGTTCAGGGGAGTGGTAAATGAAGGGATCGGAGCAGAAAAAGCAAGGCGCGCCGGTGCAGCTCTGGCAGAATATCTTGGAGAGGGCAAAACCATAGCGATAGGAAAAGATCCAAGGATATCCTCCCCCATGCTTGAGCAAGCCCTGATCGAAGGCATAGTTGACCACGGCTGCAATGCGCTCAGCCTGGGGATCATCACACCAAATGCGCTCTCGCTCCAGGTTGCAGGGAAAGCGGACGCCGGCGTGATGATAACTGCCTCGCACAATCCACCTGAATACAATGGAATAAAATGCCTGAGCAAAAGCGGAAGAGGTTTTTCACCTCAAGAAGACCTTGCGCTTGAGAAAATCTTTTTCAGCGATCTCATGAAAAAAGGTAAAAAAGGTAAAAAACTCAGTGATGATGGCACATGCGATAGATACCGCGCTCACATAGTGCAGTATGTCAGGAAACTCTTTCCAGCAGAGCCATTGAAGATCGTGGTTGATGGAGGTGGAGGCTCAGCGTCCTCGGTGACGCCTGAGACACTTGAATCACTCGGGCATGAAGTGGTGAGGTTCAACTGTGAATACGACGGCATGTTCAGGGAAAGGAATCCAGAGCCAACAGACGCGAACCTTGAGAAACTCAAAAAGCTGGTTATAAGGGAAAATGCGGATATGGGCGTGGCACATGACGGCGACGGCGACAGGACGGCTTTTGTGGACGGGAATGGGAAATTCATCCAGGGAGATGTCTCTGCAGCGATAATAGCAGACCATGTGCTGCGCCAGAGCAAAGACAGAGAGAAGAAGATCGCGGTCACGATAGCGTTCTCAAATATCATAGAACATGTTGCAGAGGTTCTTGGTGCAGAGGTCATTTACACGCCTGTGGGCGAGCCTTATCTGGCGCAGGTAAAACTGCTGTGCGGAGCCCAGGTCGGGCTTGAAGAACATGGTTCTGTCCTGCTTGAGTGGAGCCGCGAAGGCCCGATGCTGGCAGGAGTGATGGCAGGCATCCTGTCGAAAGAGGGAAAGACACTCTCGGAACTTGTAGCTTCATATCCCGGATACCATCAGATCAAGGACGCGAAGATGGTGTCTGAGAACATGGATATAAATAGGCTGATGGAAAGACTGAAACACGAGATCCCGGAGGATTATGAGAGAGCTACTGATATGGACGGTGTGAGAGTGGATTACTCTGACGGCTGGTTCCTTGTGAGGGCGAGCGGGACAGAGCCAAAGATAAGGGTGTTCTCAGAAGGAAAGACCGAAAAGAGAGCGCTGCAGCTGAGCAGGATTGCGATGGAGGGGCTGGAGAGGGCGATGATAAGAGGCTAAAGCTCCACTATTTTCACTGATCTTATCCCACTGTCCCACACATATGCCCGCATTCCATCAGCCCCTGCGATAAGCCATACCAGGGAAACATCTTCCATCGTCTTTCTGTCCCAGAGCGAAGGGACTGCAGACGAAACAGGATGAGTATGGTATATGCCCACGATCTCTTTGCCTTTACTTTCAGCATCATTCCATGCAACATAGAATTGCCGGGGGTCAAGTTCAAAGCTTGTCCTTGTGCGGTTTGAATTTATCACAGGTCTTGCTTCCTCAACCAGGGCTTTACAGCTGTCCATGGTTCCTATCAGTACGCCGCAGGCTTCATACGGTCTGTTTGCTTCCAGTTCTGCCTGTAGCAGCTCAGTGTCTTTACGCGAGATCCTGAGTTCGGTGATCATGATCAGAGATCAATATGCGGGTTCAGGTCGCATCCTGTGCACGGCAAACACATGGTCTTTGCCGCGCCTGCGTCAAGACCGTACTTATCCAGTATCTTTTTCGCCATTTTCGCAAGCTTCAGGAGCCTCTCTTTTGTGGGGCGTTCCACATCAAGCTCTCCGAATCTCAGAGGATGTACCCCCACAGCCCTTATTATCGGGATAACACCCATCTCTGCGAGCTCTTCATAATATTTTTCAACTGTTTCATCCGCTTCTCCAAGTCCTACAATGAAGTTCGTGTACACATGGTTTTTCCCGAATATCTTCACTGCATCCTTCAGGCATTCGAGGGTGAAATCGAGTGGAGGTTTTTTGCAGTATTTGTCATAGATCTCTCTGTCCATGGTCTCAACATTGTATTTTATCTCTGTGGCTCCTGCTTCTTTCAGCAACCTGGATGAATCCTTTGTTGGGTAGACCGAGACACCTATGGGTACATTGTATTTTTTCAGCTTTTTAACAAGTTCTACTGCCCTCTCCACCTCTTTTTCTGGAGATATCTCGACGCCAGAAGTTATTGAGATCCCTTTCATTCTCCCGAGGCTGTGCGCCTCTTTGACCAGTGCCAGCAGTTCCTCTGTGGACTTGACCTTGCCTTTCAGTTTCGGGACAGGACAGAATTTACAGTCGTAGATGCAGCGCTCGCTCATGGTGATATAAGCCTGCTCAGGGCAGTGGATGAGCTCTTCCTCGATCGTCCCCCGAACAAGCTCCTTTCCACCTTTTAAAATCACGATCTCGCCGTTATCTTTGACAGCCCGAAGAGGTGAACCCTCATCCACGATTAGGCGTACCCTGTGTCTTCCAGACCTGAAGAAAAAAGCCTTGCCGCCCGCGCCAGGGCCTGCTGTGGGAATAGTGAGCCTTCCCAGGAGCAGGGGGTCGATATCAACAGCTCCGATCGAGATCAGTTCGGCTTTTATCGCTGCGTTCATTTCCATGATTTTAAGATAGCTTCTTAATACATAAATACCTGTTTAGCTCCCTGAAATCTCAATAATACTTTCAACCTCCTAACCTCAATATTATTCTATGATGAGCGGTGTTAAAATGCTATGAAGTTTTCAAATAACGGGACAACCATAAACTCAGCAGAGATCGTAAACTCCATCGATAACCATGGCGACCCTGTCTTTCATACTTCAGAGATGCATCTCATGCCTTTTCTATGTCGAAAAGAAACATGCAACCTTGCAGATATAATTGCTGTCTACAAAAAATCCGAAAGGTTCTATGTTGTGGGGATTGAAATAAAGGAATGGAGCGCGACAATATACCCAAAAATCGCGATGGAGTATCTGGAAACATATAGAAAGACATGCGAGTACTTCTACCTTGCAGCCAAACGCTTCTCAAAGAAAACGCTTGAACTGGAAGACATCGGGCTGTTCGATTTGACAAGGATGCAGGTCATAAAGAGCTCTGCATATCTATCTCCAGATTCAGGGTTCAGGGCTCATTTGATGAAGAGGATCAAGAAGTACTTTAATGCGCTCACTGGAGCAGTTGATGACCCATTCCAGAGAACGCTTCTTGAGTTTCAGGCTTCCGGGATATCGAAAGATTAAAATAATAACAATGCTTATTATATCACGGGAGTCAGTTATGAAAACCCTAGATATAAAACAACTTGACACGAAAGAAGAAGAAATAGCAGATGCTCTCATGGCAATAGGCATAAGCAGGAATGTTGCCAGAGCTCTGAGCTATCTTCAGAATGTGGATAAAGCTACTTCAATAGACCTCGAAAGAGGAGCAAGTTTGCGTCAGCCTGAAGTCAGCGTTGCCATAAAGCAATTGAAAGTAAATGACTGGATAAGTGAACAGGAAGAGAAGAAACCAGGGAAAGGCAGACCACATAAGATATACTCGCTTAAGATTGGTTTCAATGATATAATTTCTCATCTGGAAAAACAGCAGAAAAAATCAGTGGATAATACGCACAAAAAGCTGGAGCGGCTGAAAGAATTGGGAAAATAATAAGTTATGAGCGCAAACTGATTTTCTCATGTAACCATTGTGCGTTTACTCATTTTTAAAATAAAAAAGGTTTATAAAAGGTTATTTTTAAAAAAACTTATCAATAAACGATAAAAAACCTGAAAAAAACTTAAAATACATTTTTTTAGTTTTTGGAAAACCAAAAACTCTCGATGTATTTATATTGTTTGAAATTAGAGTGGTATATGGTACAGGCTTAATCATGGGAATTCCGGAGGAGACTACATAATCACAAAACCGCAAAAATAGAAATGTTCAGAAAAAAGACCGCAAGAGAGCAAAATTCAGGAAACAACGATGCCCTTCAGATGTACCTGTTAGAGTATGATTTTGATAAAAAGAAACATGGTATCTATTGTTACGTCATGAAGGCAGAAGTCAGGACATGCAAGCTGGTCTCATGTCAGCATTATGCATTATGCCATCAATGAGACCACTCTGAAATCTATACATATATTGTATTGAAAAGGTGCATAAGGCCTGACAACTCTCTTATCCAGTGGAATTATTTGAATTCTGAAAAGGCATGCTGCCTCTTTAATTTTCTCAAGAATCCCTTCGAACAGATCATCTTCATGCGAGATCGCATAGAAATGGATCACGCCCCCATTCTTGATCATACCAAAAGCTGAATCCAGAAACTCAATACCGCTATGGGGCAGGTTCATGATGATATGATCCACCTCGGAGATCCCTTTAGCGATATCCCTTGCATCCCCTTCCCTTACTTCAGCGTTCTTAACCTTATTCAATCTTACATTTTCATTCAGGTAACGCACAGCATCAGGGTTCTTGTCGATCGCAATCACATGCGCGGCAGGGAATTTCTTCGCGATCAGAATGCAAAAAGGTCCTACACCTGCAAACATATCAACAATCCTGTCACCATCCTTTATCTGATCCGCGATCCTCCTCCTTTCTGTCGCGAGCCTGGGAGTAAAATACACTTTTGCAAGGTCTAGCATGTATCTGCAGCCATTTTCCCTGTAAATGGTCTCTGTCTTTCTCTCTCCAGCGAGAATCGATACCTCTCGCGTCCTGTACTCTCCCATTATCGAAGTTTCTGCCTGGAGCACGGTTTTTATCCTGTTCCGTCGCAAAAGCGATTCCGCAATCCTCTGTGCTTCTGGCTCGTGTCTGTCAATAATCGCTATGTCTCCTATCTGTTCATACGCTGGCACAAAGCCCAGAAGTTCAGAAATAGATGGTTCTTTTTCCAGAACTTCGAAATTGCTTTTTTCAATTTCATATCCTTCGATCTCCTTCGTGACTGGAATCAAGAGATCTTCCTTCTCAATTCTTATCTTCAGGTTCTTATTGATAGCTCTCAGTTCCGCGAGCTTCATTCTTGTCTCTTCTCCTGCTTTCCTAGAGACTCTGATGCAAAGGGATTCCATTTTCTTAATGTTGGCTTATCTGAAGTTTATATTTTTTCATGGGAAGGCTTACAAATAATACCGCCAAATATTATACTATGCTCACGTTTATCGGACTTGGACTTTACGATGAAAAGGACATTACTGTAAAAGGGCTGGAAGAAGTAAGAAAAGCAGATTGCGTTTACGTTGAATTCTATACATCTCATCTCATGGGCACCACAACAGACAGATTGGAAGAGTTTTATGGCAGAAAAGTGATGGTGCTTTCAAGAGAGGATGTGGAACAGAACCCTTCATGGCTTTCTCAGGCAAAAGAAAAAAACGTGGTTTTCCTCTCAGGAGGGGATGCAATGGTAGCCACAACCCACATCGATCTTCGGCTTCGCGCCAGTGACATGGGTATTGATACGGCGATCATTCACGCACCTTCCATCACTTCCGCGGTCTCGGGTTTGAGCGGATTGCAGAACTACAGGTTCGGTAAATCCACAACCATCCCGTTTCCCTACACGCGAAAAGATAAGACCGTGGTATCAGAGGCACCTTATGATACCATTAAAATGAATAAAAGAAATGACCTTCATACACTGGTTTTTCTTGATATCAGCCCTGAGAAAGGGTTCATGGACATAAAAAAAGCCATCTCGCTTCTGCTGGAAGTGGAAGAAAGGCGGGGTGAGGGCGTTTTGATAAATTCGCTCGCTGTTGGCATTGCAAGGGCAGGGTCTGATTCTCCTGTAGTGCATGCGGATTATATAAGGAAATTAAAAGAGTATGATTTCGGCAGACCGCTGCATGTACTTATTGTTCCTGCAGGGCTGCATTTCATAGAAGCAGAAGCGCTCGTGAAACTGTGCGGTGCCCCGTCCGAGATAATGAAATAGGTTTATTTCAGCTTTTTCTTTTCTTTTTCAAGCTTCTTTTTCGCATCTGTGCTGCCTGAAGATGCAAGTTGTTCAAGCTCCATAATCTTTTCCTTCCGTTCACGCTGTTTTCGCTCCAGGATCTTCTTTGACATTGCCATGCGCTATAATTTCGGAAGTTAAAGTATATAAAAACGATCCCTGAGAAAGAATCGAGGATTTTGTTGCTTTCTATCCATGCCGATATTATTTCAGCCCGTACTTCTTTCTTCGTCTTTCTATCGAGTCCTTTAATCTCTGTTTATCGCTGGACGGCATATTGGCTTCTGGAAGTTTGGGCTCTTCCTTCTTGGGAGGCTTATGTTTTCTGCTCTCCCATACTTCATCATAGATATCAGACATTTGAAATCACCTCTTTTTCGCCATATTATTAATTTCTTCCTGATAAAGTATGGGGTATTCATGAACTTAACCATGCGCTATCACATTATTCTTCAGCGCGCCAATTTTCTCTATCTCAACCTCAACCACGTCCCCGACCATCAGTTCACCCACTCCGGGAGGTGTGCCGGTAGCTATCATATCACCCCTTTCAAGGGTCATGACGCCGGTGATGAACTCGATCAAATAGGGCACATCAAATATAAGGTTTGCAGTTGTGGAGTCCTGACGCAGTTCCCCATTGACCCTGGTTTTGATTGCAAGGTCGCTTACATCAATTTCAGGAGAAGCAATGTAAGGTCCAACCGGCGCGAAGGTATCAAAAGATTTGGATCGCGTCCACTGTCTGTCCTTTTTCTGCAGATCCCTTGCTGTCACGTCATTGAAACATGTATATCCCATTATCACACTGCGTGCTTCTGATGCCTTTATGTTCTTGCATCTCTTGTTAATTATCACAGCGAGTTCCCCCTCATAATCTACGCGGTCAGATGTATCAGGGTGTATGATGTTTCCAAGAGCGCCAATAACAGCGGATGGAGGTTTTAGAAATAGCACTGGTTCATCCGGCACCTGCATGTTCAATTCCCTGGCATGATCTCTGTAATTGAGGCCGACGCAGATTATCTTGCTGGGCTGGGTCGGCGGCAATAACTGGAGTTCGGAAAGTAAGAATGTATCCGAGTACAGTCCCCTGTTGACATTAATACGGTCACCTTTCACTTCACCATAAAATATTTCGCTTTCATATCTGAATCTGCCGATCATATTATGCAATTCCTCTGGATTGAAATTTAAAAGCACACGGATCTCTTGATCTCATTTGTAAATTGATTATCAATATTATAGCCATGCATTTATATACTATATTGCTGATTTGATTGTTTGATTCAGGCAATTTTGCCTGTAAAAGGAAATGGTTATATGTTGAGATATATTAAAAAAATTGATTATAAGAATAAAACTTCAAATAAAATAATTTATGGACAATTATAAACTGAAATTAGTTATAATATCACCTGAAATACTAAAAGAAACAAAAAAAGATCGAAATATTTATAGTAAGGACGGATTATTGTTGCTTTGGAAGATTAGAGCTATGATATCCGTTCGTTCACTGGATGGATAAAAATGGAAAACTATATACATTATGAAGATCATACTCATAATTATGATAATGGTGTGTTTATTAGCTTACGGAGGCGAAAATAAAATGAAGATAGTTCATGTTCAGTCAGTGCTACCTCAGGAAGATGTTATTGCGTTGAAAGCAAAAACAGGCGAGACCTCCATTAAAGAGGCGATATCAAAAGCAGTTTACCATTATTTAAGGTGCGATAAAGAGGTCTGATATGAAACATGTGCTCAGATACATTACATCTGTTCAAATTCAAAATAAACAGACTGAGCACATGAACATCTCCCTGTGTTTTGACGAAAATGGAATGATAGGACTTTATTTTCAGGACGCTGTCGAACTGGGTCAGGACTCGAAATACATAAACCATGAAGCTTTCCCGAACAGCGGGTTGCTTGTATCAGGGAAATATTCTATGTGGCTTTCAATGTTCGCAAGGCACATAAATATCGATTTTGATGATGATGATGAATAGCGACGGGATGAAGGAGATGTAATACAGGGGATTGGTCGTCCCCTATCATCTCTTTTTAATCTGGTTTCTTGATCTATCTTTTGAACAGATGTATTAATTATGCGTTAATGCAATCTAGGAACCATGGCGACCATCGCAATTTTGATAGGTTCTGAATCAGACAGAAACATCGCAGATCGTAGTGCAAAGATACTTGATGAGGCAGAAATGGATTATGAAATCAGGGTACTGTCAGCCCACAGAAACCCGATAGAGCTGGATAACTACATATCAGGAAGCGATGCTCTGGTCTTTATCGCTATCGCAGGACTGTCAGCAGCTCTCCCCGGAGTGATCGCCTCGCGCACGAAAAAACCTGTCATAGGAGTACCTGTGAGCTCCAAGCTCGGAGGACTGGATGCCCTTCTCTCCATAGTCCAGATGCCAAAAGGCGTGCCGGTAGCCTGCGTTGGAATAGATAATGGCGAAAATGCCGCACATCTTGCACTCAGGATACTCGGGAAGATTTAATAAGGCAGGCATCCATCAGACCAAAGCAGCCTGTGAGCATCATATCCCCGAAAGGTGCAGCAAAGCAGACATCGAGTTCAGAGTTCTTCATTATGTGACGATTTGGCCCTGTCACCAGTATGGAGCCGATATTCTCAAAACCGATGGCTTCCCTGATGTAGCATCCGTGCCCTCCACTGTCGAAGACCTCCTGAAATCCAAGTTTGCCATTGCAGAGCCTTTTTATGAACTCATCCAGCCTGGGCGCAGTCATATAATGCGTATGGTGCTCGAAAATCGAAACGGGTCTTTTATCTTCCACGATCCATGCAAGCGTGTGACCGTTGCCGATATTTACCACCATGCATGGCGGCTTTGCGCTCTCATCGAGAAGCGCACCCCGAATAGCCGCGACACCAGTGTCCATCAGAATCGCACCAGGTAATGTTCTTTCCACAGCCTTCATCCTTGTAAAGCGCTCCGGGATATTTCCCTCATAAACAAATGAATCAAGATCACCGCCTTTTTGCATAATTTCCCTGAAATACTCGAAACGATATGCGCGATTGCTCATGTCTGGTGAATAACCGTGATCCTGCACAGCTACTGCAAATTTATCCGGAAGTTCAAGTTCAAACAGCGACAGTGCTTTTTCAAGAGCAGACTTATCAACATCGCACATTTCGATCCTGATCGCATCCGTCTTTTCGCCTTCGCTTATGATGTCCACACCCATGTCCTTTACCCTGTTCAGGTCATCGTTGAAGGTCAGAGCAGCCTTTTCAGTGGCAAAAACCCGAAGACCGGCTTTGATATGGCGCTTTACTGCCAGTTTACATGGTCCTCCTCCCATGGTTTCGCCCACAAGAACGATGTCCTCCTTTAATTCTGTTGCAGCATTAATACGCTTTGCAATGATCTGCGTCTGCGAAGGGAGAATCATTTTAACGCAGTTCTCGATCCGTCTCCCACTATCGTAGAGCAGAATATCCTGCGTTCCCATCCCGACATCAATGGCAAGAAATTTCATGAAACATCAGATGTAGAGTCCTCCATTTATATCAATGACCTGGCCTGTTATGTAATCACCATCTTCTGAGACCAGATAAACCACAGCCCCTGCGACCTCAGACGCCTTCCCGAGTCTTCCGAGGGGTATCTGGGCAAGGATTTTCTGCATTATTTCTTTGGGAACTGATTTTAGCATATCAGTTTCTATAAATCCCGGGGCTACTGCGTTTACAGTTATACCCTTACCTGCAAATTCCTTTGCAAGTGATTGGGTGAGACCTATCATTCCTGCTTTTGAAGCCGCATAGTTAGCCTGCCCGCGGTTGCCCATTCTCCCGATAACCGAGGATATATTCACGATTCTGCCGAACTTCCTCTCCAGCATGCCGTCTATAACAGATTTAGTACAGTAGAACGCACCATCCAGATTCACAGATAAGACTTCTGTCCACATGTTTGGAGTCATTTTTGCAAAAGATTTATCCCTGAC
>JAPZAV010000012.1 GCA_027460465.1 Candidatus Methanoperedens sp.
TGAATCCACCGGAGCGATGCCGGGTGCTGTTGCCAATGTTGATACCAATTTAGCCACATCTTCTCCTGTATGTACCAATTCTTTTAACGGTGATTCCGATGCATCAGACGCCTTTTTCGAGTTCTTAAGAAATGTTACCTCAGCGATGAATACCATAGACAACCAGACCTATAGCGCATGCTATACAAACGATGGCGCTTCTGATGCCGAAACCGGAGCCAAAATGAATGGAATTCTAATTTATACATATCAATGGACGGGTCAGTCCGACCTGGTTATGACCCAGACAAATATCTCCTTTTCCTATGCTGCATCGCAGACCGAGACAGGCGAGGTTAAAGAAAATGTGAACGTTACTATAAATGCGACAGTATATAATAATGGATCAGCGATTGCCAATATTGTTAAGGTCAGCTTTTACGACGGCTCTCCAGGCTCAGGAAATAATATCGCAAATACCACGATTGCAAGTATTGCAGCGGGTGCAAGTCAGAATGCAACGGTTTACTGGAATTCTCTTGCAGGAACTCATAATATCTCAGTTAAAGTGGATCCGGATAATAACATCACTGAGAGCGATGAAACCAACAACAATGCTTCAAAATTCATAAATGTCTCTGCATGGCAGAAGTACTACGGCAACGTCTCAGGAAACCTGAAGCTTAAAGATCAACCAGGGAATTCCTTTAAAAACTGGACATGGGGAAGTCTGAGTGGCAATATCTTCATCACCAATGTCACCTCTTTGAACTTTAGCAAGCTTCAGGCACTGGGAAGGAATAAGTCAGGCGGAATTGCCCAGAATAATTTCTCTCGCGCAGATGTGCTTCTGAATCTGACGCCAGGAAGCAGTAATGCCACTGGCTTTATTAATAATAACATCACCCAGCTTTTCAGCACGGATGGAACTAATCCCAGGAATACCACAAGTTTCACTATTTATGGAAATATCATAAACAATGTGGCTATTGTCAACAGCACCAATGTAACGAACCATACCTCGGTGGAGAACGCTACTTTTATCACGGGAATCCTCTGGGATACAACAAAGGATGATGGAGATGGAGAATATGGAGATGATAGTGAAGACTTCGTCTTTATTTCTAATATAAATGTGGGCAAAACTGGAACCGTTCCCACATCTCATGATTATGATATCGCGATCCCTTCGAATCTAAAAGGCTCCGGCATGGTGTACTTTTATGCGGAGTTAAAATAATCTTCATTTTCAGTAATTATTGCTTGTCAGAAAAAACCGCTTTTTTCACAGCCTCTATCGTTGCGTCTATCTCTATGGGCTTTGGACACACAGCAAGCACGTGTTCGGAATCCTTGAGCAGATGACCTGTTGTGACGCATACCACGGTTTCGTCCTTTTCCACAACACCCATCCTCACAAGCTTTCGAAGCCCTGCGATCGAAGACGCGCTCGCTGGCTCCACGCCTATGCCTTCAAGAGAAGCCAGTTCATGCTGAGCCTGGATGATCTCAGCATCTGAAACAGTCTCAGCAGTTCCTCCTGATTCTCTTATTGCTGTCAGCGCCTTGATCGCGTTCACAGGATTGCCGATCCGGATCGCTGTGGCAACGGTCTCAGGTTTTTCTTCAGGGGTTATCGCAGGTTCATTGTTTTTTATTGCCCTCACTACAGGACTTGCACCTTCTGCCTGTATCCCTGTCATCTTCGGCACGCTGTCAATGATGCCAAGGTGTCTTAATTCCATGAACCCTTTATATATGGCAGTGATGTTCCCTGCATTACCAACAGGCAGCACAATCCTGTCAGGTGCCTGCCATCCGAGTTGGTCAGCGATCTCAAAGGCTATGGTTTTCTGTCCTTCGAGCCTGTACGGGTTCACTGAGTTTAGAAGATAGAATCCTTCACTGTCGCACAGGTCGCGCACAAGCTTCAGCGCATCATCAAAATTCCCCTTTATGCTCAGCACCTTTGCTCCATGCATGAGCGCCTGTGCAAGTTTTCCAAGAGCCACTTTTCCGGAAGGGAGGAGAACAACGGCAGGTATGCCTGCCCTTGCCCCGTACACTGCCAGAGATGCAGAAGTGTTGCCTGTTGAAGCGCATGCTACAGTCCTCATCCCGAGTTCGAGTGCTTTTGTGACTCCCACGGTCATCCCCCTGTCCTTGAACGAGCCTGTGGGGTTCATACCTTCGTGCTTGACATAGACCTTTTTCAGACCCACGCTCTCTGCCACCCTGTCCACGCGATAGAGCGGAGTGCCACCTTCTTTCAAAGACACAGGTTCCCTGCTCACCGGAAGAAGCGCGCGGTATTTCCAGACAGAGAGGGGAGCTTTCAGGTCGTTTGCAGTGATATGGATCTTCGAGTAATCATAAACAATGTCCAAAAGACCACCGCAGGTGCATGTGTAGATCACTTCATTCGCACGATACTTCCTGCGGCACTCGATGCACTCAAGATGATACATAGGCTACACAATAGAATCACAGGGCTTAATACTTGCGCGCTATCATATAATCAGCCAGACCTCTGAGCAGATTCTTTGCCTCAGAATCGGGCAGCTCCTTCAGCGCATCTTTACCCTCCTCGACAAACCCAACTGCTTTATTCATGGCATATTCAACCGAACCTGATTCCTTCAGTGCGGTCAATGCGGCAGATACCTCGCTCCTCGTGGCGTTGTTTTTCCCGAGGGCTTCGATCGTAGCGCCTTTTGAAAGCGCATGGATCACAATGAGAGTCCGCTTTCCCTCGATAATATCCCCGCCCTGCGCTTTTCCGAGTATCTCTTCAGGTGTTATAAGGTCGATCACATCATCGTATATCTGGAATCCCACACCGGTCTTTATGCCGAAATTCCAGAGGGCCCTCGATTGCTCTCTGTTTGCACATGATAAAGTAGCTCCTATCTTAAGTGCGGTTGCAAAGAGCACAGCGGTTTTCTTCTCGACCATGCGCATATATTCATCCTCGGTCACATCCTTCCTTTTCTCAAAATTCATGTCCATCCACTGACCTTCGCAAATATCAGTGCATGTCTTTGAAACGAGTTCAAGACTTTCAACAAGCCGCTGGGGTTCGCTTCTCGTGCATGAAAGGATCTCAAACGCCTTGGAATAAAGGGCATCCCCTGCGATGATCGCCCTGGGCACACCCCATTTCTTATGAACAGTTGGCATCCCTCTTCTCAGGTCTGCTTCGTCCATGATATCATCGTGTATCAATGTGAAATTGTGGATCAATTCGATAGCGACCGCGGCAGGCAGTACATTTTCTGGCTTGCCACCCACGGCCTCTGCAGCCAGCAACACCGCACTTGGGCGAAGCCTTTTTCCTCCTGCATTCAGGAGATGACGCATGGCATGGTACATTTCATCAGGAGGAGTTACTGGAAGGAACTTCGGGATGGCTTCATCCACCAGTTTAGCTCTTTCTTGAAGAGCCTCCTCGATCACAGGATCATCTCCTCACCGTTTCTCATTATATGCACGGTGTCGCCAAAGATATATCCTGCATCCTCTGCCATCTCGACATAGCATGAATGCATGGTCATGTTGCCATGCGAGGGTATGACCTGCTCCGGCGATATCATCCTGAGAAGTTCCCAGTGGTCCTCTCTCGATGCATGCCCTGATACATGGACATTATCGTAGATTCGCGCTCCCTGCATTTTCAGTTTTGTTTCCATTGCATACCTGTTCGCCAGTGTCATAGGGTTTGGAATTGCATTCGCTGAAAATATGACCTTGTCGCCTCTTTCAATCTTATAAGCCGTCTCCCCGTTTGCAATCCTTGTGAGGATGCTGTCAGGTTCACCCTGATGACCCGTAATGATCGGGAGATATTTTCGTTTCCCGTCCTGGGATATGCGTTTCAGGGCTTTATCCACAGCATTCCTGCTGCCATGAATTTCGAGATTTTCAGGGAATTTTATGTATTTCATTTTCTCTGCTATTGAAAGATAGCGCTCCATAGACCGTCCGAGAAGCACAGGGATCCTTTCCATCTCCTCTGCTGCCTGGATTATGGCATTGATGCGCGCCACATGCGAAGAAAAAGTGGTAATCACGACGCCTGATTTTGTCTCTTCTGTCCCGAGAAGCACATCGCGTACCAGATCTTTTGCTATCTGCTCTGAGGGGGTCTTACCTGAGTGCCCTGAATTCGTGCTCTCTGTGATCATCGCTTTTACTCCTTCTTTTCCCAATTTACGAAGTCTCTGGAAATCAGGAGGTTCACCCAGGGTAGGTGTACGGTCTAATTTGAAATCGCTTGCATACAGCAATATCCCTTCCGGTGTATGGATCGCAGCGAAAGCTGAATCCACTATGCTGTGCTGCATGCGGATGAACTCGACCTGTACATCAGGCGTCAGGTTGTATCTGCCCCCGATCTTGAGCGAGATCACCTGGTTATTCACATCAAACTTCTGCTCATCCGATATCTCATGCTTGATCAATTCCGAGGTATATGGTGTCGCGATTATCGGCGCTTTGTATCTATGTGCCAGTTTCGGTATCGCTCCGATATGGTCGAGATGACCGTGCGTGCATACAATAGCTTTCACAGTGCCGCTGACCTCGTTCATAACAGTGTCATCAGGGATTGCGCCCATCTTTATCAGGTCCATTGAATGCATCTTATCTATTTCCACATCTTCATGTATCTGAACCCTGTCAAGCTGCAGTCCCATATCCATCACGATGATATCATTACCAATCCTGATCCCAGTCATGTTTTTACCCATCTCATTGTAACCACCGACTGCGATAATTCCTATTTCTGTCAATTAATCACTCCATAAAAGATTTTATACTTTGTATCTCCTTCTTGCATATTTACCAGTCTCGAATCCTCTCTGTTCCAGGAATTCCTTTGTTTTGCCTGTAATTACAGCAGGTGCATTACCGAGTTCATAGACAGTTCTGCATCCGCTCAGGAACATGGACACTTTCAATTCTTCAATGATCAGGTTAAGCTTATCCGAAACGTCCTTCTGCCCCTTCAAAGCAGGTGCCACAAGTGGAAGCGCTATACCGCAGAGCGATGCTCCGAGTGCGAGGGATTTTGCGATATCGAGACCCGATCTCACTCCGCCTGTTGCGACCACTGGAATGGAAATCGAAGATTCCACGATGCTTGCAACCGTTGGTATCCCCCAGTTCCAGAACTGCTTTCCAAGATGATCAGAGAGCAGGTCACCCCGCTTCTGTGCCCTGTAAGTCTCAACTCCTGCCCAGCTTGTACCCCCAAGACCGCCAACATCTATGGCAGATGCCCCTGCCTCGCAGATTGCCACTGCCTGGAAATGAGCAACGCCTGCTCCTGTTTCTTTAACGATCACTGGAACTGAAAGTGCTCTGCAGATTTTCTTGATCCCATCAAGGCATCCTGTCGCATCAATATTTCCCTCTGGCTGTATTGCTTCCTGAAGGAAATTCAGATGGATTGCCATCGCATCAGCCCCGATCATCTCCACCGCTCTTTCAAGTCCTTCGATACCGAACTCGTTCAGCTGAGCCGCACCCACGTTCCCGTAGATGAACGCATGTGGCGCTTTATCTCTGACTATTCTGAAAGACTCCTCAAGAGCCGGGTTTTCGATCGCAGCTCTCTGGCTGCCCACACCAATGCCTATCCCGAGTTCCTCAGCAGCGCCTGCAAGCGACGCGTTTACCGCTCTTGTATCGGGATGCCCGCCTGTCATCGAGGCGATCAATAGCGGAGCACTCAGTTTTTTTCCGAAAAATTCAACCTCTGGATCAATGCTTTTTTTGTTAAGCTCAGGAAGGCAGTTATGCACAAGATCAACATCATCAAAACCTGAAGCCCTAAGCCCAAAATGCGTTTTATGGGCTTCAACGTCTTTCTCAACGCATAATAACAGATGTTCGATCTTCCTGTCCGATGTTGTCATTTAGTACTCTTAATTCAACCGAGCATATATAACTCATTTGTCTGATATTAACGTTCCTACATCCTCTCCATATAAGAACTTGGAAACCATGCCTTTCCTGGATGCGTTGAAGATACGTGAACTTATGCCATTCTTTGCAAGTTCAATGAGTTCTGACACTTTACTGAGCATTCCGCCTGTCACGTCAGTGGCAGCTGCGCCTGATATCTGTTTTTTGATATCCACAAAGCTGATCGGTGTTATTTTTTTAATAACAGCCCCTTTGTTATCAAGCACTCCATCAACATTGCTGCCAGCCCCTATTTTTGAAGCATTCATCGCGGTGGCAAGATAAGGTATTATCCTGTCGCCTGAGAGAACCGCAGCCCCTTTCAACCTGTCAATCACCACATCTCCATGGAGAACAGGGAGTATTCCGCGGTCAAGCATGATTCTCAGCTTTTCAATCTGGAAATCCACTATTTTCCCGTTCTCAAGCAGGCACGAGCTCAATGGGTGGACAGGCAGTGCCCTGACGCCGGCTCTATTCAACGAATCAAGCACCATGGAATTCAATTCCTTTACAGCGCTGTGTGTGAGATATACTCCCTGCGCATCGAATCCTTCGTTCACCCATTTCATTGCCTGGGGATGACCGAACGATCCAGCCCCGTGAACAAGTACAAGGGCTTCGGTCGTATTGATTTTAAATTGGGCAATCTCATGTGCAATCCTGTCGATCTCTTCTCTTTTTGCTTTTGATACTGCATGTTTTTCTGTGATCACGCTTCCGCCGATCTTCAGGATCACTGGGCTCACTCCTGCCTCACCCCCTCTTTTGTGAATGCAGTCACTATCGCCTGTCCTCCGGCTGCTTCTATCGCAGATGCGACCCTGTCCGGCGAGTCTGTCAATGCGACCATGCATCCGCCTCCGCCTGCGCCAGTGATTTTTGCACCGAAAGCACCTGTGTTCCTTGCAGCATATACGAGCGATGATAGTTCCGAGGTACCTACTCCGAGTGCGTCAAGCAGCCCATGGTTCACGTTCATGAGCCTGCCCAGTGATATGTAGTCCCTGTCCCTTACAAGGAGTTCACCTCTTTCGGCGAACGAGCCGATCGTTCTGATTATAGGATCTATCACATCAGGATATTCGTCTCTGAGCATCGCGACATGCTTCACAAGTTTTGCAGTTTTTTTGGGAGTGGCGCCTTTATTCGTGTTGCCTATCACGACCCCGCATTCCACCATGCTCAGCCGCTTTCTTGAAGGAATCTGAACGACGCCGCCAAAGGTCGAAACAAAGGTATCGGTCGGGCTTGCAGCACCCTGCACTTCTTTTTCTATCTCATGTCCCATTCTTGCTATCTCTTCGTGATCATATCCAAGCCCGAACTCTATATTAATGGCTGCAAGGGTTGCGATGGTGACAGCGGCCGACGAACCAAGACCTGAACCCACAGGCAGATCAGAACTTATCTCGACAGAAACCTTCATTGAACCCAGTTTTTCGATCACCTTTGAGACATAGGGGTGGATCTCAAAATCGATCCCTGTTGTGCCGATATCAGAGGATATTCTTACTGAATCCGATCTTTTTGCACATACCCGGGTTCGAAGCTCCACAGCACATGCTATTGCTGATTCGCCGTACACCACGGCATGCTCTCCGAATAAGTAAATCTTGCCAGGGGCTGAACAGGTCGCCATTTGATATTTTCTCCAGTCGCATGAATATGATATGGATAAATATAAGGATTGCCGATTCACAGATGCCACAATTATTAAATATGTTTAGCTCGAATCTATCATTAACACAGGGGGCAAAAAAAAATATGGCATATGAACCAAAAAATTTTGACAATCTGCTCGGCACAAAAGGTTTGAGCGATACTTTGCTGAAGAACCATTTCACGCTGTACCAGGGCTATGTCACGAACACAAACAAACTTGCTGATGCCTTGAATGCAATGCAAAAGGAAGGAAAAACAGGAACACCCGAATACGCAGAGTTCAAGCGCAGGTTTGGATGGGAATTCAATGGGATGAGGCTGCACGAATACTATTTCGGCAACATGATCAAAGGCGGTAAACCCATTGACAGGAATACGAATTTCTATATGAAGATAGTTGAAGATTTCGGATCGTTTGAAAACTGGGAAAAGGATTTCAGGGCAGTAGGGGCGATGCGCGGCATAGGCTGGGTGATACTGTATTATGACGACACTGCTGACCGGCTATTTAATACCTGGATAAACGAGCATGATGCAGGCCATCTCTGCGGAGCAAGTCCAATGCTGGTCATGGACGTGTTTGAACATGCATATCTGACTGATTACGGGATAAAGAAGGCAGATTATATCGAAGCCTTTTTCAAGGCGATTGACTGGACGATCGATCCGAATCTGGATTCCAGGCTTTTCGGGTGAGATGGTCAGGGTGATTGCCTGACCCTGATCTTTCCCCGCAAACATTACATCTGTATTTTTCACCGATTTTTTCTACGGCCATGAATTTACCTCCTGTTCAATATCTATGTTCGCAGAAAATATATACACTTTCAGTAAAATGATTAAACGATTAAGAAAGTTCACGAATAAAGGAAGTAAATATGAATGTCATCGTAACATTTGCAGTTTATTTTCTCTTTTTTGCAGTAATACACAGCCTTCTTGCCACAGATCGTATCAAAGACATCGCCAAAAACCAGCTTGGAGAGGGCTTCAAATATTACAGATTAGTGTATAATATCCTGAGTTTTCCCTTATTTGCGCCAGCTTTCTTGATATGGGTAAATAATACAACCTCCACTCCACCTGTTTACAGTGTACCTCAATGGCTGTATCCGTTTATTATTCTTATTCGTCTTGCTGCGATCGGATTATTCATATATGCCGCGCTGCAGCTCGACCTCCTTGAATTCGCAGGAATAAGGCAGATATATGGAAAAACCAGGAATGTGCTGATAACAAAAGGCGCCTATGGTATAGTCCGACATCCTCTGTATACAGGAGCTATAATCCTGTTATTGACAAAAGCAGAAATGAGCCAGCTTGACCTCATTGCAGTGCTCTTTATTTCTATCTACTTTATTACAGGCGCGTACATCGAAGAGAGAAGAATGCCTGCGATTTTTGGTGAAGAGTACAGGAAATACCAGAAGAACGTCTCAATGTTCATTCCTGTGAAGTGGATCGTTAAATTGAGATCCGGCGTATTGAAATAAAGCGCCGTCCTCAAGCGTTACCTTGATCTAGCGAGAGCCGAGCACCACATGCAGGCGCGGGTGCATGAGGGCGTTTATCAACAAATAGGGGCGCAGGAATATTTAAAAGTAGTTAAAAGAGCAGATGAGAGCTTCAGCAATTTTTTCGAGCGCCTTGTTCCTGAATTCAACTGTACCTCTCAATTCTTTGAGTTTATCAATATTGCTCCGGGATTTAAAAAAGAAGTGCTTCTTAAGGAGCTATTGGGGAAAAAAAGGAGACAAGATATTGATTCTTATTGAATTTTTGAGCATATGATATAGTAGATACCGGTGTAGCATAAGAGGACAAGAAAAAGAATTCCAAGCATCATGGTGTATGGAAAAAGAACACTCATTAAAATTAACAGAACAGGAATGTAATTGAAAGAAATATATAATGTCATTGCGCCCCAGCTAATCCCAAATACACTTTTCCATTTATTGAACCTGCTGGTTATGGCTGCCCACCAGATAATGAAAAGAACCGGCGCTGTATAAGGAATATAGAACTGTGGATTATAATACATAAAAATAAAAACGCTTACAGTAAAGAGCGCCACTATATCCAGTCTAATGACCGGTGCTTCCTTATGAACAGAATAATAACTCCATGAATAAAACAGAGAAGCATAGATCACAAGAGCCAGGAAAGATGAACCGAGCATCCGGGAATCCATGGAAAGTGGTATTGAAAATTCATATTGTAATAAAATAATGAGCATCGAAAAAACCAATAAAATACCCACAGTACAGCTTCTTTTCTGCGCCAGAGGTTAAATCTGGAGGATATCAATGACTATCAGGATATTTCCAATTTTTATTGTCTGCTCACCATTCATGATTCAAAATAAATGAACTGTGCGAATATTTATAGTGTGCTGCATAACAAGCAATAAAACATCCACCCAGGATGAACACGCCGAGTCACGGGCCTCCCGAGTCACGCCTCTGGAGGGTGCATTCACGTATGCCCACAGGGCATACGTGTTGTTTGGGAGGCGAGAACCGTTAGGTTTCGGTCTGGAGAAGCGTAGCTTTTTCGGAGCTATAGCATAGTTCTCAAATTTCTGTAATTTATCAACAATTAACCGCAGATGAACGCTGATAAACGCAGATACGATGCAGCAAATCTGCGTTCATCTGCGTCTATCTGCGGTTTCGATTCTCATGGATATTACGATTATCTTCGAACTCCACTATAGCGTGCACACGTATAGCTGCGCGATATGTGGATTTCAGTAATATTTAAATAATTATGAAGGTAAGTTATGATTATGTCTGAAGCAGATTTTGAGAGACGAATCTTCCATGAACTTGATGTTATCAAAGCTGAGTTAAAAAATATAAGAGAGCACATGGTAGATGCAGATACAATTCTCAGTGAAGAAGAAAAAATTCTTGTAGAAGAGAGCTTCAAAAATGAAAAAGAAGGAAAATTAGTTCTCTTTCCGATTTCAAAAAGAATTTATTTTGAAGAAAGCGAAACCAGCTCCATCTTAGCAAAAGCTCCATCTTAGCAAACACAGCAGGATGAATGCCCAACACAAGAATCTTCAGAGTTCGCTTCTTAGCCTGAAAGCTCCGTAAACGTCTTCTGATGTACCTGTGTGGTGACGGGATGTCTCCAATCGCTAAGGCCAACATTGGTTCGCTTTTTGCTCAAGGCTGTGGCTGCCGATATTAGGGAACTCCGCACCATGCTTCGCAGCATCGCACTTTCCGTTTTCTTTACGCAGGAGAAGACCTGACCTGGCATCCCGGCGTGGATACTCGAATATTTGTACAATTTTGCTGACTCTGGATTCTGATTTTCAATTCAGGGTGCAATCCCCCCCCAATAGTTATACACTTAAGTATAACTATTTATACCAGTGCTTATAATATTACTAGTGTCATGCAACTGTTGAATTAAAAAAATGGGGTAACTCTCTTGGTATCATTATTCCAAAAGATAAAATCGATGAGTTGGGTTTATCGGAACACGATATCATTGATATTGATATAATGAAAAAGGAAAAAATTAGCGGATTTGGAATTGCTAAAGGAAAGATCCCTTTCACACGTGACCTTGCTGAGCATGAAGATCTCTGGTGATTGAATGTATTTAATCGATACTTATGCATGGGTTGAGTACTTTATAGGTTCGAATAAAGGCAAGGTAGTAAAGAAGCTGGTTGAAGAAGAAAAAAATGTCATTGCCACACCGGAGTGTGTTCTTGCTGAGCTCAAGGGTTGGGCGATTAGAGAGAGTATTGATTTCGAAGAATTATACACGGTTGTCAGAAAATTGTCCGATATCCAGTGTATTACAACAATTGATTGGTTGGAAGCAGCATCAATTAGAAGTGAGATGAGAAAGACATCGAAAGATTTTGGAATGATAGACGCTTTAATTATTGCTCAGCAAAAACGTCTTGGTTATAAGATAGTCAGTGGTGACCCACATTTTGAAAACATTGAAGATACTATATTTTTATGATGATCGTTTTGTTTTCTGCTATCTATTTGGCGCCTAAATCTTAATGTACAAGAGTCTGTTTTGGCTTTTATTAGTCTTTATGAGCATAAAACTCCCATCGCCTGCAGTCACCGGTATACCTCAGCCAAATCGTCCCGGGGGCCTGTATGGCGATCTCAGGATTATTCCCCATTATATTCATATATATTATGTGCCTGAACATACCTCTCGACCACAACTTTTTCCTTTGACCATCTTTGCTATATAACTTACGGAATATTTCGGCGGGTATTTAAAATGCGGAAAGTCGCGCCTCAATATCCTGCTCGATCAGGGGAACTCATCAATAAGTATAAACTTCCATGAAATAATCATTGCCGTATGATCTTATTCGATGATATCGGAAGCTATCCCCTCCCGGAAGGAGTGAAGAAGGATTGGGTGGTCAGCGCTGTAGGGACAGGAGATCCCAGATTTCTGGAGATCCTGAAGGATGCGATGTGGCAGAAGATCAATGCAGGAATAGATGTGCCCACATATCCCCAGTTCCAGGACATGAACCAGCAGTTCCTTCAGATCATCAACGATGAATCCAGGACAGAAGAGCCTCTGCTTGTCAGAAAGGACAGGGCAAGGATAATGGAGCTTGATGCGCTCGAAGATGTCGGCGCGCAATATCAGAAGAAAAACGGCAGGAAATTGAATGTGAGGATATGCGTCACAGGTCCTGTCGAGCTCTACCTGAAACAGTTCGGTGGGACTGCATACACAGACATACTCAACACATTCGCAGCCAGCATAGATCGCTTTATCTCAAATTCGATAGAAAACGCAAAGCAGTTCAAAATAGCAGCGGTCTCGATAGACGAACCCAGCATAGGAATAAATCCACAGATCATGTTCAGCGACAGCGACCTGATCGAGGCGCTGGAAAAAACGGCAAAAAGCAGCGCCTCCCACAATATAGATACTGAGATACATCTCCATTCCCCTCTGCACTATAAGCTTGTATGCAAAGTACCTTCGATCGGTATAATCGGCGTGGAATCAGCCGCAAACCCATCCTACCTTGACCTCATAGATAAAAAGGATCTTGAGGATTATGATAAATTCCTCAGGATAGGAGTTGCGCGGACTGATGTTTTCAGCATGGCGGCTGTATTGAACGAGAAATACAGCATAAATGTCTGGAAAGAACCTGCAAAGCTCGAAGAAATTACCACAGCCATGGAAACGCCCCATGTCATAGAAAAGCGGCTTGAAAAAGCGCATGCAATATTCGGCGAAAGGATACGGTACGCAGGTCCGGACTGCGGGCTGGGTTCCTGGCCAACGCAAAAACTGGCTTTCAACCTGCTCATGAACACAGGCACAGGGATAAAGGAGTTCCTAAAAAAACCAGAGTAAACATTTAATAGTTGATTGACATTAACTGATTTTATGAGAGCAAAACAGCGGGTAAATAATAAAAAAAGCA
>JAPZAV010000013.1 GCA_027460465.1 Candidatus Methanoperedens sp.
GAAGCCGTACATTTCCGAGAACAGGGCGATTATGAATGCCTCGTATATTCCCAGGGTCCTCCAGTTCTGCTTTTTCAGCGGGGTCAGGAAGCTGAGCGCGAAGATAGAAAAAAGCCCGATGCTGAGCAGGGTTGCCACCCAGTTGCCGTAAGCGTACCCTGTCAGGTCATGATGCCCTCCACCTTCGATATTTTCAGGTCTTTCATAGCCAAGAAGAACTGAAAGACCTGAGATCAGAACTAAGATCATGAGTGCAACAAACCCAAACGAAATAAGATCGCCAAAAGATTTTTTCAAGACACATCACCTAGATCCTTTTTATGGCCTCTCTCACGAAATTCTGCCTGTAAGCTTCATCTGGATTGTCTATCTGTATCCAGAACACCCTTTTATCTATTGCATAGAAGTAGTGGTACAGACCGAGTTCAGGTTTTCCACTCACAAAATAAACAGTAATGCCTTCAATGTCCAGAGGCGTGGATTCGCTGAACATGCCAGTTTTCCCCACCCTGCTGTTCATCGCCCCAAGAAGCGATGCTGCCTCCATACCTGTTTTAGATTCTGATACCCAGAATTTGGCTTTGTTTGTGGGAGTGCTCCTGTAGTCTGCAATATATGCATTCTCTATTTTTACACCTGGATTATTGCCGTGCAGTCCTTTTACCTCAGTCATGGCAGCATCTCCATCCCTGTAGAGAACGAGGTTCACATAGCCAAGTTTTTCAGGGAACATGCCGGTGGTATTTTTTCCCTGCGTCTCCATGTAAAGGAGCGCTGTTGCAGCTATTACAGCGATTATGAATATTGCAAGGTATATTTCAGGTTTGTTTTTCCCCATGGTCTCACCTAGATGTCCATTACCGCCTGCTTCACGATCGATAATTGATAGCCCATATCAGGAGAGTCAAAAATTATCCAGTAGACTCTCCCCATATTGTAATTCATTTTAAAATAATAATAATTGACTGCATTGTTTGCATTCATCATATAAACCTCAGGCTTCACAAACTCCATGATATCCAATTTTACGGGTCTGGTGAAATTATCATTCATCATACCTGCATCGCTGTGGCTTTTATGGGAGTCGGTTTGTCCCACATCGCCTGAGTATTCATGCTCTTCATGACCGGTCGAGCCGCCGAGCATGGAGTTCATGGCATTGAAGGCATCGTTTGCAATATTATGGTCAGGTGCCTCAGCGACCCAGATGCGCATGGTTGCTTTGTTTCCTCTGTACACTGCTGAGTATCCTTTCGCCAGCGGTATCTCCTTCAATCCGTACATGTTCGATATCTGCTGTGCGGCGACCTCGCCTGTTTCGTATCTTGTCAACGTCATGTCTCCCAGTCTTTCTGTGAAGATGCTTTTTCTTGAGTCTGATACATATAGAAACGATGCCGCCAGCACTGCAGTCAGGACGATCACAATTGCAATATGAGTTCTTTTCATTTTGACCTCACCCTATACCGCAATTTTTTCTGCCTCGGCGAGGACCGATCTATCCTTCAGGATCGCTCTTGCAATGTAGATGCTCCCGGCTGCGTTGGCAAGGAGCCCGATGATTATTATGGCATCTTTATACTGGGTAAGGAAGGACGATGCTGCAAGAATAAGGCCTATAGAAGGCAGCAGATCGCTCACATGATGCAGGCAGCAGGCTACCATCGCCAGCGATGAGGTGGCTGAGCCTCCCATGCCCATTTTTTCAGAGCCACTAATATTTCCGGCTGTCATATTCCTGTGGTGCCTGAAAAGCCCCATCTGGATGCCAACTGCCAGAGGAATAAGGTAAACAAATATCCCGTTGGTAAGGAATACCTGGTATCCATTCCTGAATGACCCCTCAGCCAGGGAAGCAACCGAGATATTGAACAGTATTACGAGTATTCCGATGCCCGCTCCGAAAATAAAAGGGTTCTTTAAAAAGCTTTTGATGCCCGACATATGCTTACCACTTAAAGACTCTCTCGTTTACTCCTGCAATGTCCTTGATGACGAGTTCAAATCTTTTGCCTTCGATCTTTGGAAATCGAAGTATTCCGCTTGCATGATGCCCGCCTTCACCTTCATATGAAAGAGGTTGATATGTCTTTCCGCCTGAATCACGCAGAAATGAGTTTTTCTTGAAATCATCGTTATAGTCTGAATGCGCTGTGACTTTGATCTCAAAAGCAGTGGCATCTTCAATATCCTGCAGATAGGTTGCCTTTATCTGTATTCCTGCGTCTGAATTCTCTCTCGGCTCCAGTAAATCAGCCGAAGGCGTATCGCCTCCTGATATGCATCCGCTGATCGCAACTGCGGTCAATATAGATAGCGCTATTATAATTCCAGAAATTCTCATGTGAATTCCTCATCTTTGTTTTCATCAATCAGGTTTTCAGGGTTTTGCGAAATTCCTGTGATATTCGGGTTCTTTGTATCGTTTTCCATTCATGCACCTGCAAAAAAATTACCAGAATTTCCACCAGGGTTTTTTCTCGCCCATACCCACAGTTCCGCTCTTCAGGTATTTTTCAGGTTCAGAATCAAATGCTTTCTTGCATCCTGGTGCACAGAAATAGTAGGTTTTTCCATTGTATTCTGAATTATACTGTGCTGTATTTTCATCCACCTGCATTCCACAAATCGGGTCTATCTGCATATTTCTCATTCCTCCATTCTTATGTTTTCAGTATATATGTACTTTACGTCTGATGTAAAGTAAGTATCCTATGGAGGCAGCGATGTATCTGTTCCAACACCCACCCGGGTTCCTTTCATTTATACGCATGCAACTTTACAAGCGATGTAAACTAGATCAATTAAGAACCTGCTATTTTAAGTGGGTTGTGGTTTATAAAAAAGAAATCAAAACAATTTTTACTTTAAATTCTTTAAGAATGCATATTGATAGAGATCTACATCATGGATTTCTTTCCAACTGAGCCCATCATTGAACTCATATCAGAATCCATAC
>JAPZAV010000014.1 GCA_027460465.1 Candidatus Methanoperedens sp.
TGATTTAGAATATATCAAAATCAAAATAAACCGTTCTTGAATAGCCAAATAAACGTACAATCTCAAAAATAAAAACAACCCAAAAATGAATCTTCCAGACCTAATCAAAACAGGAGAATCAACAACCGTCGAATTCAAAGAAAAATTTGATAAATGGTGCAATGAAGTTAATATCAGGATGCAGTAAGCATGGATAAAAGAATAGCAGAAGGCCGTGGAATGAATACAAATACCAATAGCAGTGGGCAAGGTCCGATAATCGATCATCAGCCTCAAAACGGTGAGCTGTTTGACCGGGTTGCTTTCATTCTTGACCAGGCGCGAGCAAGTGTTGTCAGGTCGGTGAATAACCAGATGGTCATCGCCTACTGGCTGATCGGGCGAGAGATCGTGAAGGCGGCTCAGGGTGGTGATGAACGGGCAGAGTATGGGAAAAAGGTGCTTGAAGAACTCTCTGCCAGACTTTCCAATAAGTATGGCAAGGGCTTTTCCGTGACAAACCTTCGTTATTTCAGGTTGTTCTATCAGACATATGCTGAGCGCTTGCCTGAGATTCGCCACATGGCTTGTGATGAATCTGGCCAGTTGGATGGGATTTCGCAAAATCATCACAAGGCTTGTGATGTTTTGGAAGACATGAGCCTTGCAGTTCAAAAAAGCGAATGCATCCAGGGTTTTTCCCCCGTACTTAGTTGGTCGCATTACCGAGCACTGACCAAAGTAGAAAACAGGAACGAACGCCTGTTTTATGAACTTGAGGCCGAGAAGGAGGGCTGGAGTGTTCCACACCTGGAGCGGCAGATCAACACATTTCTCTTTGCGCGATTGCTTAAAAGTAGGGATAAGGCTGGCGTGATGAAGTTGACGCGAGAAGGACACAGTCCGAAAATCCCGATAGACACGATAAAAGATCCGTACATTCTCGACTTCCTCGGTTTACCCGATTCCGAGGTTCTGCACGAATCGAAGCTCGAAAAAGCTATTATCAGCAACCTCCAATCATTCCTTCTTGAACTTGGCAAGGGCTTTGCCTTTGTTGGACGACAAAAACGGCTACAGTTTGATGATGATTTCTTTTATATTGATCTGGTATTCTACAACTGCATTTTGAAATGCTACCTGCTGATAGATTGGTGAACTGACGCATCAGGATGTTGGTCAGATGGACAGCTATGTAAGGATATTTGACGACAGATACATCACGCCCGGCGATAATCCGACCATCGGATTGATCCTTTGTTCAAAGAAGAACGAGACCATCGCAAAATATTCGGTGCTCAATAACAGCAAGCAGCTCTTTGCATCAAAATACATGCTATATCTGCCAACAGAAGATGAACTCAAACGCGAGATACAACACCAGCGCCAACTGATCGAAGAGGGATCAAAAAATGACAAATGAGAAATCATCAAACACCTCAGTTTCCAACTTCGCCCTGGTATCATCAGGATTATTCGAACAGATCGATGTCATCGGGAAAGGTACAGTGCAAATTCTAACAAGCCAAAGACGCCACAATGACGCCATAAAGACGCCAAAGACGCCATGAAGAGTTCACAATCACCATATGAGTTGAAAACATGCTAAACACAGAAAAGACAATCCAGAGCATACTCAAAAAGTTCGAAGTTAAGGATGAGTATGAAAAAAGAAAGATCGTCTTCTGGTATGACAGGGACAGGACAGCGGATGCTGAAGGTCTTGAATCCATTAAGTCGGTCCTTGTTGAACATGATATAAAATTGCATATCCTGAAAAACAATTTCTTTCAGACGAAAAAGCTCCTCGAAAATGACGATACACGATCAAATTATCTTATATATTCCCCTGAAGGTGAAAGAGATCCCAGATCAAACTGGCTGCTCGACATACAGCTCTATTCATCAAGATTCGAGAACAGCAAGATCTCGGATACTAAAAGCGAGATAGGAGTCGAAGATTACTACCTTGATAAATTCCTGGAAGCAAATTCCAAGTTCTTTGATAACAAGAAGAGGGTATCGGCTTTCAAGCAGTTCTTTCAGAGCGACTGGAAAGAAGAGAAATTTGTGGCAGGAATGCTTGCTGTACTCACTGGCTCTTCGACCATAGATCAGAAAGAGATCGTCAGGAAATTGCTTCTGGGTTCGCTCAAAGAAGAAGAAAATAAGATATGGAGCGAAATCGAAAAATATGGGCTTGCGGATGAATTCTGGAAAATGATGGAAAGTCGTTTTGGTTTTTCATCAGAACATCCAACATTAAAAAAACTGTTTTTAAGTTTTATGATAACCCACTTCAACAGGAACACAAAAGTCGCTCTGAAATCCTATAAGCAATATATTAACAAACAGAGCAATGAATGCGAGATATTCATCAGAGGATGGATGGATCATTCAAATGACTCAAAGAAATTCGATGAGTATTGCGATCAATTGCTTTTGGAAGATGAACATAAACTTGAAAATAACTTGACTTCGCTCTTGAATGAATATGAAGTGAAAGATTACCTTGAAGCTGAATCTGCCGATATCTTTGACAAGAACATTATCCGTAATATCGTTAAAGGACTAAATGAAAGCAGCGAAAATTTCGAAAAATATCTTGAATGGATTGACAAGAGAAAAACAAAACACTGGTATGGGATATATGAGAACATATACTGTGCTCTTGAAAATGCTATAAAGCTCCATGAGTTCTCAGAAGAGATTGAAAATGAAGGTCTCAATGAACAGAACATGAATGAGCTCTTTAGAGGATATACGAACAGGTACTTTCAAATTGATTATTATTACCGCAAATTCTACTACCATTATGACAGGGATAGTGAGAAAGAGATACTTAAAAAAGACATCAAGAAAAAGGTTGAAGATCAGTATAACAGGATACTCGATAGACTTCTCACTCGATGGAGCGATCTGATAAACTCAGAGCTTGAAAACACATGGAACATAGAACTCATCGACAACCAGAAAACATTCTACATAACCTACATAGACAGCATCATCAGAAAGAATGACAGAGATAAGGTCGCTGTCATCATCTCTGATGGATTGCGCTATGAGAATGCTTTCGAATTGAAAGAAGTGCTCAACAAAAGCACAAAAGGCATGATGGAATTAAAAGCTATGGCTGCATCACTTCCATCTTACACAAAACTTGGAATGGCAAGCCTTTTGCCGAACACCAGGCTTGAGTACAGTAATGGGCGCATCTTTGTTGATGGGATTGACTCAGATGGAACAGAAAACAGGGAACAAATCCTGTCGAAGAGCTTTGCAGATTCTGTGGCATTAAGGTTCGATGAACTTAAAGAACTAAAAACGGATGATGCGAGAGATAAGATCAAGGGTAAAAGAGTGATCTACATATATCATAACAGGATAGATGATATAGGAGATAAATTATCATCTGAACATAATGTCTTCGATGCAGTGGAATCAACTATCCAGGATATCGACAAAATGGTCAATCGTCTGGGTCGATCACTTAATGTTACAAAAGTAATAATCACATCGGATCACGGTTTTATTTATAGAAGAGAACATCTCGAAAATGTGGATAAGCTTGAGACACAAGATTTTGACAGGAACAAGATACTCGACTCGAATAAGCGTTTTATCTTGAGCCAGCAAGACCTGACATTAAAAAACACACACAAATTCAGTATGGCTCCAACCGTTGATTCTGAAAAGAAAATGCATCTATACATACCGCTCGCAGATCTGCGTTTCAAATCCCAGGGCGGGGGAGTAAATTATGTCCATGGGGGTGCATCATTGCAGGAGATAGTAATACCTGTGCTTATCTATAATCACAACCGCTATGATTCAGACCTTGATAGAAAAGGGATAGAATATGGCAAAGTGGAGATCACGGTACTGGATTCCCATAAAAAGATCACCAGCAGCCCTTTTAAGATAAGATTATTACAAACTGGAAAAGTGACTGATAAACGTGAGTCACTGACATGCAAGATAGGTTTGAGGGATAGTGATGGACGAAAGGTCAGTGATGAAAAACGGGTCATTTTTAATAGTTCGTCAGATGAACCAGAAGAAAGGATCCAGGAGGTCATTTTAACCCTTAGCAACGATATCAAAAATAAAACCTACACTCTAAAAGTGATTGATGAAGATACCAATGCTCTTCAAAGAGAGTTATTTGAGATACCTGTTGAAGTAGACATTCTGATAACAGATGATTTCTAATACATTAAATAATCAATATGAATAAAACTAACGAGAAAGGTAATTGTAAATGGCAGACACAGATTCAGGCACAGAGATTGATAATAAGCTAAACATTAATTTTCCGGGAAAAGTTGTAAGAAAGGACCTCACAAAACTTATGAAGGTTGGTCACAACGTCCCTGTCTACGTTCTGGAGTACCTCCTGGGATCAAACTGCGCTACCGATGATGAAGAACTCATTCAGGAAGGTGTCAAGAAAGTCAAAAAGATTTTATCAGAGAATTATGTGCGCCCTGATGAAGCAGAACTCATAAAATCAAAAATTCGAGAAACTGGCTACTATACAATAATAGACAAGGTAACTGTCAAACTTAATGAAAAACGGGATGTATACGAAGCATTGTTCTCTAATCTCGGCATCATGAAAGTGGAAGTTGAACCCGATTATGTAAAAAAGTATGATAAATTGCTTGGTGGTGGTATATGGTGCATCATAAAGATGGAATATTCGAGTGAATCTTCCCCATCCCCATTTATAATCTCCAGCTTAAAACCCATACAGATACCCAATGTGAACATAAATGATTTCATAGAAAAGAGGAAGAATTTTACAAAAGACGAATGGATCGATGTCTTAATCAGAACCATCGGAATGGAGCCCACACAGCTGGAATATCCGGTAAAGTGGCATCTACTTGAACGCCTTGTACCTCTTATTGAAAACAATTATAACATGGTTGAACTCGGGCCTAGAAGCACCGGAAAATCTCATGTCTATAAGGAAATCTCCCCCAACACAATATTGATATCCGGAGGACAAACTACAGTAGCAAATCTATTCTATAACATGAGTACAAGACAGGTAGGACTCGTGGGAATGTGGGATGTTGTCGCTTTCGATGAGGTCGCAGGGATAAGGTTCAAAGACAATGACGGGATCCAGATACTCAAAGATTACATGGCATCTGGTTCATTTGCCAGGGGAAAAGACCAGATAAATGCGAATGCATCAGTTGTATTCGTCGGTAATGTTAACCAGAGCATATCGTCATTGCTCAAAACATTTCATCTTTTTGCACCATTCCCCGAAGCCATGAACAATGACAGTGCATTTTTTGACAGGATCCACTATTATTTGCCGGGATGGGAGGTTCCAAAGTTCAGACCAGAACACTTCACTGACAGATTTGGTTTCATAGTAGATTATTTTGCTGAATTCTTAAGAGAAATGAGAAAAAAGTCATTCAGTGATAATATATTCAATTACTTCAAGTTTGGAAATAACCTGAACCAGAGAGATGTCATTGCAGTGAAAAAAACGTATTCTGGATTAATGAAACTCATATATCCTGATGAGAACATATCCAAAGATGAAGCTCAGGAAATATTGGAATATGCGTTGATCGGTAGGAGAAGGGTTAAAGAGCAATTAAAAAAAATCGGTGGGGTCGAGTTTTTCGATGTCAACTTCTCTTATATAGATATTAAAGATTTGTCAGAACATTTCGTAACAGTCCCGGAAAGCGGAAGGAATATGATAATTCCTGTAGGGATTACTAAACCAGGACAAGTTTATGTCGTATCTGGAGCTGCGTCCAGCAAGATCGGTGTGTACAAAATAGAGTTACAAGTTGTTCCAGGTACTGGTAAATATGAAAAATCAGGTCTTGGTTCGAGTGCAAAAGCTAAAGAAGCTATTCAAACTGCATTTAACTATTTCAAAGCAAATGCAAAATCAGTCAGTCAAGGTATTTCCACAAAAGAAAAGGATTACCACTTAAATGTTCAAGATCTCACAGGCGTGGGAATGTCCGATGACCTCGCCTTAGCAGCTTTCCTTAGTCTATGTTCGGGTGCTTTAGAGAAGCCAATACAAGAGCAAACTGCAATACTGGGTACAATTACAATAGGTGGTTCTATTAGCAATATAGAAAACTTATCAGACCTCCTGCAAGTTTGTTTAGATGCCGGAGCGAAAAAAGTCCTGATTCCAATATCTTCTGCATCAAAAATAGCAACTGTGCCCCCAGAATTGTTCAGTAAATTCCAGATTTCATTTTATGAAGATCCGATTGATGCTGTGTATAAGTCGTTGGCTCTGAGCTAAGCATGGCTTGCTGAAATTTGGTATTAAGAAATCAGAATTGTGAGAAAATAAAATATGACCGACTCCCTCCTCTCAACCCTAAAACCCCGCCAGCTTGAAGCCATAAAACACACACAAGCCCCTCAGCTAATCCTCGCTGGCGCAGGCACAGGCAAGACCACGACCATCACTTCAAAGATCGCATACATGGTCGAAAAGGAAAACATCGACCCATCCCAGATCCTCGCACTCACCTTCTCAAAAGAAGCCGCAAGGAACATGCGCGAAAAGGACGAGAAACTCCTTCAGGGAAAGAAAGTGATCGTTAAGACTTTTCACTCATTCTGCGCCGAGCTTATCAGGGATCATGCCGAAAATGCAAAGTTCCCGGCGATTTCAAGATATTCGAGGATAGAGACGGAATTGAAAGGGGGTATAGTCGAACCATGTGTTCCCTGAAAACAGGTAATATTCCCTGAAATCAGGTTTAATTCCCTAAAAATAGGAACTTATTTAAATATGCAAAATAATTATGATTAGATGGAAAACATTCTCGGCACAAGAACAGCTATAAAAATACTTACCTGTCTATTGAAAAATCCACAGAAAGAATTCAAAGAGATAGATCTGATAAAGGAAAGTAGTGTGGGGAAGGGCGCAGGTGCGGATGCTATCAACAGACTTTATTCATTGAATATATTGACAATAAAGAGAGCTGGAAAAACAAAAATTATCCAGCTTAATACGTTAAATCCAAGGACATTTGCTATAAGGCATCTCTTTGACCAGCATAAATTTCTTTCATTACCAGAAGCTAAGATTTCGGCTATTTTGCTTTTTAGAGAAAAAGTGTACTGCATATCAAAAGCAATTATCCTTTTTGGTTCTGTGGCTGCAGGGACATATGATGAAAATAGCGATATGGACATCCTTGTAATTATTGATGATGAAAAAGAAATCGATGAAATTAAAAAACTTACTTCTGAGATTCATGAACTAATTGGAGAATATATAAATGTTCACTTCCTTGATTCACATGACGCTAAAAATGAATTTAATACAAATGAACTTATAAGAACTGCACTCATAAACGGTATTTTGATTTATGGTGGAGATCATGTGCGAGAGCTCATGAAACCGCCTGATGATTTAAAAGAACTTAAATTTATAAAAGAAAGAATAAATGCTGCATTGAGAAATTACACAAATAAAGATTACGAGTCAACCAAGGAAATAGTTATCGCAGTGGCGCAAGATATGGCATTTCTTGTATGTAAATTGGAAGGAATAGATGCCTTATCACGAAAAGATGCCATTTCTAAGATCAAAAAAATAAATAAATACAAAGTATTAAGTGAAATCGATGCACTCAAACTTGAAAATATGCTGGAAGTTTTGGAAGATATTTACATCAAGATCTTTAACAGAAAAATCCTGAAAGGTGAATGTATTGAAAGATGAATTGAAGAACGAGATAATTGAAGATTTCGATCGAGCTAAAACTGCTCTTGCTTCAGCCAGGCGAAATTTCGATGAAGGAGACCTATTCACCTCTGCCAATAGACTATTTGTAGCATGTGAAAATGCGGTTTATGCATGTATGAAACTCAGGTTTGGCGGAACAACTATTTCAAGAAAAAGGATTATCTTAAAAATCCAAAGCATTAGCCCCAGGATGATGGAATTATATGAACGTTCGTATGATCTGAGAGTACAGGCAGATTATGGGAGAAAAAGCAGAATTGTGGAATTCAACAAAGAACGCATTGGGGAAATGATCAATAAAGTTGAAAAACTGATCATGGATATTGAAAATGAACTGAAAAATTCCGGAGCTTTATTAGAAGGTGAATAAATTGGAAGATGATCAAGATATGGAAAGCTGCTGAAAGTAACTGTCCACTGCTTGGCAACAGAGTACGAACTTGGTGGTGGTAAAATTACAAAAACTAAAAAATGGAGAATAAATAATGTCAATAAGAGAACTTGAAGAGGAAATCATAGAAATTGAAAAAGTAAAGGAACATTACAAACCAGGTAGTTTAGAATGGACTAATATTGACGTCATAATTACTGAAAAGAAAAGAAAACTCAACAGAATGAAAACGCAAGAAGATGGTGAAGAAGAAGATTTTCCTGGCGGCTGTGGAGGGGATTGTGGTAGTTGTGGTGGAGGAAGGTGACCATTTATTATAAAAAAAAGATATGTCATTACATAGCTAAAAGGGAGAATAAAATATGGGAGATAAAAAGATAAAATGCATTGATTGTAACAAAGACTTCATTTTTACAGAAGGGGAGCAACAATTCTTTGAAGAGAAAGGATACAGTGAACCAATTAGGTGCAAGGACTGCCGGAACAAAAGAAAGGCCGAAAAAAGAACCAGTGGCTTTAGACGATAATTATTATGTGAGTCATGCCCTCTTTCGATATATCCGAAAAACGTCATCGAATAAACATATTCAAACTCAATAAGGCATATTATTTCAAGCACTTCTTCGATGACCCTGAGCTATTCAGACAACTTGAACCCTATTATGAAAAGGCAAATTATAGATTTAAAATGCCAACAGCAGGGGAGAGGAATAAAGTCATGAAGCTACTTGATAGAAAAGGTTTTGACCCAAATATAATCGAAGACCCTGACTCTTATACTGTGGAAATAAGTAAGTATCAGAAATATGGCGAACTTTTAAAGAACTCTATAGAAAGCTATCCTTTGCGGGATAAGGTGGTTCTGGTCATGAAAGATATGGTGTGGGTTGAACAGGCAATTGAGATGGGTGCAACCAGGAGGAGTAAATAGATGTTTATAGAAAAAAGAAGATAGTTTTCCTAAGTATTCTTCCCTTTATCCCCATCTGAATTTTGGCATTCTAAAAAATGGTAAATTGCTTTTGAAATAGCTTCTTTAATGGAGGATTCTCCAGTTTTTGCCTTTAGCGCAATGGTATCTTCATATGGTAATACCGATTGGACATGAACAATCTTTGTCATCATTTCGTTATTTCTCCTTCGTTCATTCCTTTAAAGAATGGATATAATAATATACTAATAAAGTATAAAAGTTTTACTGGTTACATCATTACATATATATAATGTGAATTATCTAAATGTATCTTATTTATTTTATAAATTGCAGTAGAAATAAAGGGGTTTATTATTTCCCCAATTCCTTCAACCGCTCAATCCTTGCCTGTGCCTCATCAATCGCTTTTCTCTGCTGATTTTCTAGTTGAATAATTATGTCATTAAATCCGATTTTGAGCGAGTATATCTTATTTGGTCTCCACCCATACTACGCCTTCCGCTTCTTTTTGCTACCCTTATCAGCCCCGGATGGATAGGGGTCGGTGAATGAAAGATTATGTATCCAGACGATCATCGCTTCAGTGATCCCGGAAAGGATGCTCAGTTCTTTCTGCCCGCACCGTGAACGGAATTCGTTTACCACATTCGGGTTTATCGTATCAAAAGGAGGCTGGGATAGCAGATCGGCACCGGCGGAAGCTATGAGCCACGCTGATATCGCCTGCTCAAATCCTGTACCGCAGGTAAGCTTCATCTGGGCACACCGCATACGGAATCTACGGTACAGCTCTGCGTTCACGCTCCGCAGGCCGACCAGCCCTATGTCTTCAGTCTCCATGCAATGTCATACTTCTTAATTGCATATAATTATTACTATTGTAATATCGAGATAATACCATAGTAAGTCAGACTTAATATATGAAAAGGATAATATTTCTGAACAAATGGCGGTGTTCACTAACGCAGATGACCTGGTCAGGCATGTAATCAGCAAGATATGGAATAATGGGGTGACCTATACCCCGAAGGAAGCAGGATTCCCAAACAATACACCCAACGCCACCAAGAATAACACTGCAACAACTTCATTGTTCAAACTGAAAATAACAGACGCGGATCGCAAGGAGAAATACGAGCGCGGCATAGGCGGCGCGATCGTGGATAAAATCATCGACGATGCCCTGAAGAACGGTTTTACGATCAACAAGCTTTCGACTCCTGAAGAACCGGATAAGGCGCTTTCAAAGCAGTTCATAAGGGTATACCATGAGAAGATAGAGATAGAACTTGACAAAGCACTAAAACGTTCAAGACTTTACGGGCGCAGCTTCCTGCTCATCGGCAGGAAAGACGGGCAGGGGCTGGACACAGCGCTTTCAAACAGAGGCGCAAAAATAGAATATATAGTCGCCATCCCGCGGAACTGGATACATGAGGTCATGTATATGCCTCCAGGTTGATGGTAATAACTACTCCCGGTCTTGGTGAAGACGATACGCCGGGCTGTTCGGTCCTCGACCGTCCATTCAATATCATTTCTGTCATTGACCACATGCTATGGAGCGCAGGTCAGACGATGTGGCGCGTGGGCGGCGGCCTCCTCGGACTTGACCTGCCGCCGGACGCCACGCCAGAAGACCGTGATGCAGCGCTCGATTCGCTGGGCGACATAAACGCCAAGACCGTGCTGGCATTT
>JAPZAV010000015.1 GCA_027460465.1 Candidatus Methanoperedens sp.
GGTGTTTAAGTTTATAAAGATATACTATTAATTTATACATACTGTATCAAAAAAATGATAAAGTCGATGGTATAGATGGTTTTTAGAGGAAAAATGAAGTAAATTGATAACTAAAACAACGGGTTTATGACATTATAGTAATCAATCGAAAAGATATCCATGTGTATTTATGTCAACCAATCGAATACTATGCTTAAAATCAATATCCTATTTAAATTGCATTCCTGCGCCTTGAATGAAACCTAGAATCCCTCCATATCAACTGAGATACTATGCTATTGAGCATCCACACCGGGATGCTTCAGCCTTCAGCCCGAGGTAGTGACGAGGTCCATACACATGTATAAAAGAACGACGAGCACTAAAAATAAGCTCACTTTTTAATCGCAGATAGAACTACAAATCGCCTCTTTAATCTTTAAGGGTCTCCAAGGGGCGTAATCTTCTCCACATTTACGATTTTATCAATAATAGTTCGATGATGCCATATTTCGCACTGCGGTGCTGAAATCTGGCATGTTCAGGAAAAAGGGAGTGGTAAAGTTACAAAACTGAATGGAGACACCATGAAATATGAAGAATTGCCGGAAAACATCCAGAAGCAGATAGACGAACTGAAGCATTATGCTCAGACGATACAGTCGGATGTACTGGATGCTCTGGAATCCGCGGAGAGCCTGGAAGAGTTCCGCTCCCAGGTCGATAGCAGCATGGATGAGATAATCAGCGAAGCACAGAAGGTACGTGAGGTTCTGGGCACGGGGAAAAGGAGGGAATTGCATGATTGAGAAAGACCTTCCACCAATTATCAAGGCGTCGGGGGAGAAGCCAGAGTTGGGATGATGATTAAAGGGGTGAAAGAATGATCGAAGTAAAGAACAATAGAATATACTTCCATAACATGAACAAGCGGGACATAATCCCAGTGGACTTCCAGTGCGTATCCGCATATCTGTGCCCACATTGCAAGAAGGTTCTTGCGGCCTATTATGCAGGTAAGATCGTGGATTTAGAGCCCTTCATGGAAGAACCTGCGCTGAAGTACCACTACACCTTGGGCACATCAAATGGCGGCCAGTACCTGCTGTTAGATGATCACAACCATAAGAAAGGCTGTCCGGGGTGGGAGGTGGTTTCACTTTCTGCCCGCAGCATTACATATTCAATAGATGTCTGGGCAAGAAGGTATGAAGTCGGACCGGAGAACCTTCAGAAACTGTGCGAGATGATTGCTGCCAGTAAAGTCCCAGGATTCGATATCGTGCAGGACATCTGCGGCGCGGATGACCTGATCGTTCTCTATAATGAACACGCGTTCACAAATTTGAACAATCCAGATTTCAGGGAGTCTTGTGCGCGAAGGGAGAATCTGGCTGCATACATTGACTGGGTTGTGTCAGGAGATCACTCAAAGCCATTTGAGCCGCCAATAAAGCCGAAGACCAGTGAGCCCGTAGATGTCCCAGAAGGCGATTTGCCATCATTGGCGGATATCAAGGCACGAGAACAATCGTCAAAAGAGGTATTTGGAGATGTAATTTATGTCTACACCCGCGCCCAGGCGATAGAAGACGGCGTGCTTGTAGATGTTACTCAAACCGCAAAGGAAGCCGGCATTGTATATCCGACAGCAGTTACACAGGCATTGTGGGATGGATACATTGTGCCGCCTGAGAGCCTCAAAGGCATTCAGGACATGGATGGCAGGCTGTGGGATGTTCTTACGATGTTCTCCTTCAATGCCAGGGCAATGAAAAAGGCAAATATAGATGTGGCAGAGTCGCAGAAGGATACGAAGCAAACGCTCTATTTCAAGACTATTTTTCAGATGCCTTCGAAAGTGGGCTATCCAAAGATGGAGACCGTGGATCTCAAGGCAGTCTGCGGCCCCGGGGATAATGCGGAGCCTGTTCTTACTATCATGCTGGCAGATGAGAATTGAGACAAAAATGATACATTAATATTACAATAGTAATACTTATCTTATTCTAGATGATTCAGGATATGGCATGATGGACATCATCAAGTCGAATATCGGCTCAAATGACCTGTGCACACATTTGGCATTCGCGAGACTCAGATCAACAGGAAAAGACCGTGTGCTTGAAACGCTGCAAGATGGCGCTATCAAGTACAGGAGGCGCAATAAACCGGCTGCAGAGAAGGAGCTGCTGGCTTATCCGATCGCCAGGATAATCGTTTCATGCATCGATAACAACTACTCAACAAAGAGATATGCGCTTGCGGTTGCCAGGCTATCATATGAGCACATTATCGAACTCAAGATCGATGCGCTGAAGGAGTTAGCTGCAGACTTTGGCATTAACATCACAGCCGATGCCAGAAACATGAATGTCGTTATGCACTTCACAGATTATATTAAACACGCCCACGTCCTGCATGAACCTAAGTGGAAACTGTTGAACCGAACCGTGGAGCAGGGCATGCTAACGATATCAAAAGGTGATTTGTCACGCCTGATGGAAGAGGCGGTACGGAAGAAGGTGGAGTCGGGGCTGCCTCACGAAGTGCCGCACGATATACATGAAGCGTTGAAGCCGTACATTAGTGAAGTGCAGGAAGCGATCAACACCCGCGCAAGTAAGCAGGGTTTCAGCAGGGACGGCTTCGGTGAAGTAGTGCCAGACTGCTTCCCACCATGCATAAGCACCGCAATAGCGGATGTCCAGGCAAATGTCAATCTATCTCACACGATGCGCTTCTCAATGACGACCTTCATGCTCAATATAGGAATGAAGCCGGAAAAGATAACGGAGATATTCAGGGCATCGCCAGACTTCAGTGAGCAGGATACCAAATATCAGATAAGCCACATCAACGGTGCATCAGGAACAACCTATACATGCCCGGCATGCGCGACCATGGCAACTAATGGCAACTGCCCTGGCAAGGCACCCATGTGCAAGAAAATAGAGCACCCGCTGGTGTATTATCGGAGAAAGGTATGGATTTTGAACAAGAAACAAGCAGCACAGGTCGCACATGAGCATTAAGATTGGAAAGACACAGATCAACATAGAGGTTCAGGGCTGCTACCGGTGCGGGACTCTCTGGAGCTCGGGCTGGCATCCGCTTAAAGAAGTGCCGGTACAGATCAATGGCAGATCTTTATCACTGACACTGAACGTGTGCCACGATTGCGCCACTCCGACAGAGAGAGCCACGGCCCAAGCTTCCCTTCCTGGAGAATAAAGAGTATGTCGATCTCCGACTATTACATGAAAGCACCTTTGTATGAGCCGCCGGACTTTGTGAACAGGGAGTTCGGTATCAGGAAGAACGGTGAAAAGATGGTGAGGCACAAGGCATTTTCCTCAGTACATAAACTCAGGACTTTTCTCATCGAGACTGCGCCTGACCACGTATATTTCTCTTCATCAAAGTATGCAGATCCTGCCGCATACCCCATGGAAAATAAGAAACAGGGATGGCAGGGGTCTGACCTGGTGTTTGACCTGGATTACGACCACCTGAAAAGACCCACGCTCAGGGAAGCGAAGAAACAGAGCGAAAAGCTCATGTTGATATTAAAGGATGAACTGGGGTTCAAGAAGCTTCTATATGTTGATTCGGGCAGCCGTGGGTTCCATATCCACGTCCACGACGAGTGCGTGCAGAAGCTGGATAATGCCGAGCGCAGAGAGATTGCAGACTTCTTCGGCCATTACAAGACAAGGCGTGGAAGAAAGATTATCAATCCAAACTGGGTGGAGATAGATACGGTCGTGACGATTGATTTTACAAGACTCATCAGGCTGCCGGGGAGCCTGAATGTTAAGCCAGATTCAGCAAGGCCATGCACCATCATCAGCGGTCCGTAGCCCCTTTTTGGTCGTGGCCTGATTTCGCACTGCTGTGCTGAAATCAGGCGTTTTCAGGCAATTGAGTCACCTTATAAGCTGGCTGGACAGAGCCAGAAGGAGTAATTGGATATGTCATGGGAAACATTCATAGCCGGCATTCTGGAGATCGCACCAGGTATGTCAGAAGAAAGCGGTTGATGAGTCACAGGCAAAGATTGAGCGGTTGAAGGAATTGGGGAAGTAATAACCTTACTTTTCAAAATCATGCATCTCGGGATGCTTGCCTGGCCTCATTTTGAGCGTTCCCGTAAGTTTCTTTTTAAGCATATCCGCCGCCTGTTGGATATGAACCTTAGAATCTACCAATGCGAATCCTCTCTTTTTCGCATCCAATGCTATCTCTGATAGGGCTTTTAATGTATCAGGATGAGGGGTTAGATGATAGATTACAGTCTTATCTTCTGGTTTTATTTTAACATACAGGACTTCATCTTTTGCATGGTTTAAAACAGGCACGAAATCCTGTAATGCAATCTCACAATCTTTGAGGATCGGGTCATCAGTTTTAAGATATTCGCTGATTTTAATTCTAATGCTTCTTGGGGAGAGGAAGTCTTTCTGCAATTGTTTCCCTTTCTCAGGGTTCTCGATAAAGGTTGCTCTCAGTTTGTCAGTCTCTACATGCGAGAAGTTTTTATCTGGTTTCTTTTTATTTTTTGCCGGCATGAACACTCCTTTTAATCAGGCATTGCATGATTTCATATTTGAATTGATTCATTTCAGAAACTCAAGCTCTTTCCTCAGATCATTTATGATTGTCTCAAACGCAGGAACTTCCTTCATCAGTCTTCCCAGGCCTTTTTCCCAGAAATCTCTTGCCTCATTCAGCTTTGTCTCCTCGAAAAACAATTCATAGCTTGGCTCGATATTCTTGAATTTGCATTTTTGCATGAAAAGTTTTTTGATGTTATCTTTATCAAACTTGCTTTTCTTCAGGAGCATCCAGACATCAAAGTAATCCCTGCTTTTACCGCGCTGTATTATTGAGCGCAGTTTCTCCAGCAATATCTCATCCAGAGAATAAACGAGAACAGCAAATTTTATACTGTCTGAATAATCATCAATATTTTCCGTTTTCAAAGGTTTGGTAACCAGCATCTCATTCAGGCTTATATCCATTCTGACAGCGTTCTTGCCAAGCGGGCCAGTGAATTGTACTGTTATTATAGCATGCTGGGGATTTGAATGGAAACTTGCAATATAGAAATTCATTCCCGTCTTTTCGTTAAGCATGTTAAGACAGTTTTTCAGCATTGATTCTATTTCATTTGGCTGGATTTCTTTCATAACCGTAAAATCCAAATCCTCGGACAGCCTCCAAAATTTCGGGAAATACACTTTGCTCAATGCTGTTCCTCCCTTAAAAGCCAGAACATCTTTAAGATCGGAATTATATAATCCAGAAAGCAGCCAGGTCAGAGCGTAATCCTTTTCTACCACGCCTGCTGGAAATCCTTTATTCCTTGCTGCTTTCCTTACTTCATCTGCTGTTATCAAAACTCTTCACCTATCTTTCTGTTTATCAGCAACTTCCACTTTTCATTATATTTTCCCTTTCTTAATTTTATGGAGGGGTCGAGAACCGAATACCCTTTTGAAATATTTTTCAGCATCCTTTTCTTTAATTTTTCATCCAATTTTATATCCAGGATTTCTGACAAATATCCAAGCCTTTTCAAAATTGTCGCGTTTCCCATCTTTATTGCATAATCAACTATCTTTCTGAAAGACAGGCCTTCAGCTTTCAAAGCCTTTACAACTTCAGTTATATCGCCGCAATACTCAGGATGGTCCAGGCAGTCTGCTATGGTCTTTTCCTTCTCTGATATAATGACGTTTTTTCCGGCAATGTTCACGGTAGTATAGCCAAAAAACTTCTTTTTAGATAAAGTTACAAAAAGATAATCCACATCCAATATTTTCCTATTACTTTTTCTCCTTGTCGTTGCAATGAAAACAGAAAAGGGTATCTGCTCGGTCAAGTGATAATAATTCAATGCGCTCCAATAGGCGATATAATAAGGTTCTATAAGCTTTGAACCGATTACAAACTCATGTTCCGTATATTTTGGCTTAACGCCTGCGGATAATGGCATTATAAGATATTTTCCCGCTTCTATTTTTTCAATCCATCTTTTAGCCTTAAGGTTGCTTATTATTTTTCTGGACTCTACGTAAGATTTTTTTAGAACATTAGTTGCATCTTTCACAGTAAAAATTTCCCTTCCTTCCTCCGATAGTTTCTAAAGTAGATATGACTCTGTCTTAGAAAGGCTTTTTCTCTCATTCTCTGTAAAAAATATACCTGATTTAATCACAAATATTACAATGGATATAGGTATTTATAAACTTAACCAGCATGTGTTCCACCGCAATCACCCTTTCAATCCTCGTTTTTCGGGGACACGCTATGAATCGAACTCTTTTGTAATATCATGTCTACCAGGTCTATATAGATGCCGTTTCTTGGGTTCCACTTGACACCGTGGCGGGGATCCATTCGATACGGAGGCTGGGGTTTCTATGAGTTCCCCTGCTGCCTTACCAGGAGTGTCCTCACGAAGGGCATCCTCTCCCTGCTGTATCTTGAGCATATTAGGCTGGCACCAGATTTCGCACTGCGGTGCTGAAATCAGGCGTTTTCAGGCAATTGAATTCAATCTAAGCTGGCTGGACAAAGCCAGAAGGAGTGATTGAATATGTCATGGGAAACATTCGTTGTCGGCACTCTGGAAATCGCACCAGGTTTGCCGGAAGAAAAGAAGGTGACGATTGTTGACGATTTCGAAGAAGTCCTGGAGACTGACCTCGTCTGGGACGACCAGAATAAGGAATACAAAATCTCACATGTCAACTGGTCATCGCATGTCAGAGAAGAAGATATCAAGAAGTGCCACCAGAAGCACAAGCGGCATATCAAACGCATATCGTTGAGCCTCTGGCACTTATCGGAAGCCGGTTTCAACTTGAATGTAGATCGGTCAGAACACGAGCAGGTATTCGGTCAGTGGTACAAACAGCGCCCGGGAACCATCAAAGAATCTGCAGCATATTTGTTCGGGACACTGCTGCCCCCAACCAGGGTAGCGGCAGGGATTTGATTTATGGAAGAACCTGCGAGAATAAATGGCCCGGCTGACCTGAAGAAACTATTGGATGAGAAAGGAAAGCTGTGGCTGGTGGCAGCAATGGTAGAAGGCAGTATCGGCTACCATACACCAAGGCATGCAGAAAGGCTGATAGAAAGAGCCCTGTCCGGGGAGACTATCGACTGGTGCGAAAGGTGCGATGCCTGCTTTGGCAGTGACCTTTTCGAGATGATTAACTACGACATAAGGAAGATGCTGTTCCTGGAAGACAGGGATGCCGCAAAGGCCAGCCGCCTAATAGACACTGTCAAGCTAATATCAGAAATGACCGGTGAAGCTCAATCGTCGGTGAGCATGGCATACCCGACTATGAGTATATGAGGGGTGCATTATGAAAGAGCCAGAGATAGTGATAGTGATAGAAGGTGGCATCGTAACCGTCGTAGCCACGACAGGTTCGGGCATGACGTACCGAGTGATAGATATCGACGCCATAAAGTCTGGTGATGAAGACACGCCAGACTACACCGATTATGTGCCTGATGTGGAGAACGTTGACATCGAACAATACACAAGAGACATATTGAAGGCGATGATAATTAGAGTGAAGGAACTGGTAACTGAAAGCGATCCTGAAAGTGAGTATCCAAGGAATATCATGCGCACAACTGGGATATACAAAGTTCCGATTAACTTCGATTACGGTGCTCTATGTGATGACAGTAACGAAGTAGAAGTAATCGCGGAGAATGTGCCTGATGATGCCGTAATAGGCATCCGGGATATGCCTGCACCGAAGCCGGTATTGAAAGATGAAGGTGAACTCTCAGATATAATCCTGAGTAACATCCACTTGCTAACCTGCTCAAACTGCGGAAAAGTGCTCAAAGATGTTCCATCCCGGCATAGAATTGGGGCAGAAGAGGCTGGAGTGTTGTGCATTGATCCAGGGAGAATTAATTACCCGCGCGAACCGGATGAGCCAGCACAAGCGTATTTCGAATGTATGGATTGCCGGGGACTTGAGAATGGTCATTAGCGCCCGGCACCTGCTGGCAACCCGTGCGAACCTTCGCATAGCACACGAGCGCCAGCATGACAAAGTGCTGTGGGAAGAAGAACATGGGAGTTGCAGGAAATGCGATCATGACAATAATCCAAACCCACAGGCCAGATGCAATCGCTGCATCAACGGCGGCGGGAAGCTCGATTTATATAAGAAAAAGCAAAAGAAAAGAAAACCCGTTCCAAAAATGGTAAGGTGCGCAAGATCGCCCGGGAAGTTACAGGAAGGTATGGGGATTATGACGGCAGGATCAGCCCTGCTGACGCAGGGGTGGGAAACTAAGCAGAAGCTTGAAATCCAACCGGAAAAAGAGAAAGCGTGTATGGAAGGATGAAACCGAGAATATACATATAAGGGATTATTTGATCATGGTAAACATTTATTATTATCTAACGCCTTATTTTGATTGGTTATTACATGGAAGTCTCTCATAGTAGAATAAATCAGAACAAACAAATTAAGATCCCTGATAAAATCCTTGATATGCTGGGATTAAAATCTGGAGAAGAAATCAGTATGACCGTTGTAAATAATAAATTGATAGTTGAAGCTTCTTCTGACCCTGTGGATGAGCTCACAGGCATTATTGAGATCAAACAAAGTGATGCAGATAAACTGATAGAATCCGAAGAGTGGTATTGATTGCCATTATCGGATGTCCCAAAAGGGACAAATACATATATCGATGCCAATATTTTTCTTTTTATTGCGTTTAAGGAAAAACACTTCGAGGAAAGCAAAGAATTTCTAAAAAGAGTACATAAAAAGGAAGTAAATGGTTTTATATCGATCGTTGTTCTTGATGAAGTGCTTTTTAAGCTTATTCAGGCAGAAGCATCCGTAACATTTAAGATTCCTTTGCATGCAACTGTACAATTTTTGAAAAAGAATCCTGATAAGATCCAGGAATTAACCAAATGCTGGAATGCTCTTGAAAAAATATTATCGTTAAATATCACGATCCTTGATGCTCCGAAGGATTTTCGGCTTGTTATGAATAACTGCAAGGAATATAAATTAATGACTCGTGATGCTCTGCACGTTTCAGTTATGAAATCCAATGGAATAACGCATATCACAACTGGTGATGAAGATTTCAAAAGGGTGCCGTGGGTAACAGTATGGACTCCTGTTTGATAGGCCGTTAATAAAATCGAGATCACCGATTCTGTCTTCGTAAGCTCGAAATTGTACAAGAACGGGAAGTTTGAATTAGAGTTGGTCAGCGAAAAGATGGCAAGGAAGACGGCTGTCTTTCTTTTCGCACTTGAACGTCAGCAGGAGAAGGCACTGTGAGAGGAAGATTCATCAAGGATGGCATTGGTCATGTATTGCTCGTGCTACCCTTTAGCGGCAGCGCAGTACGCTGAAAGGGCTGGTTCGGTCTTCTATTTCCTCATCGTCGTCTCGATTTCCGTTCTTCGAGCCTGAAGATCATCCAGTCTCTTTTTCAGGTCAGCCATTTCCTTCTTGATCTTACGCAGCTCTGTCCGGTTCTTGCTGTTGGATAAGCAGTCTGGGTCAAGCTTCTCAACGATATACTGCTCAAGCTGACTTCTTAATATCCTGAGATACGGATTACCCCAAATCGCCCCTTCTCTGTATTCCAGTTTGCCGGCTCTAATGCCCTTCACAATGAAGTCCCGACTTACTCCATATTCCTTTTGGGCCGTTACGTCGCTGAGGGTTGCCCCTTTGCGATTCCATTCTCCGTATTCCGCCATATCTCAACTTCTTATTACTCATTTGTTGATGATATTACATTTAAATGCTGTTGCCCATCTCTATACGAAATTTGAAAATCCATTATCATTCTTTTTATATCTGGAAATTTCTTCTCTTTTCGTTCCAGCATTTTTGATAAAATTTCTTTTGCTATTTCTCTTTCGTTATTATCGTTTATATATTTATTAAAACTCTCATCAATTAATTTATTTCTTTCTTCAGGAGATAAAAATGAAGAATTCCAGGCTATTGCACAAATCTGGAGTGCATTATAAAATGTTTTGTCGTCTTCACATTTTTCGGTTAAAGGTTCTGCAAATTCAAGGAATACTTCTGACATTTTTTCTTTTTGGGTATTAGTAGTTATAACTACATCTTTAGGCAAATTTTTACCAAAACCATTTGCCAAAACTATTTGGCTTATGTTATTTTTTTTATAACAGCACTTTTTATATTTTTTTCCACTACCGCAGGGGCATGGTTGATTTCGACCAATTCTTGCCATCTCTTTTTTCTTTTTCATAATTAAATCAAGTAAACTCTGTATTCGACTCAAATCCTTATTGCTGACGTGAGTATATATTCTATAGTCTTGCTGCTTCTTATGTCCTAATAGTTATTGTGTATACCTTAAATCCACCCCACTTTCTAACATGTGTGTGGCAAAACTATGTATTAGACTGTGAATGGAAACGCCTTTTGTTACTGCAGCACCTTTCACAACATTATCAAATATTTTCTCTGCTTTCGTGCAATAGCTCAAGGGATAATTAACCTGATGCCTGATTTCGCACTGCCGTGCTGAAATCCAGCGGGTTCAGGTAAAGCCACATCTTAAGAAATTACGAGGTGTCAATGCAACAATATAAACTCAGAATCGAAGATATGGCCGCAGAAGAAAGACCGAGCAATAGGTTGATGTCGAACGGCGCAGCATCCTTAAGCAATGCCGAACTCCTGTCGATAATCCTCAAATCGGGCTCGGTCGCTGAGAATGCTATTAACCTGTCCCAGAGAGTCCTATCGCAGTTCGATTTAAAGCAGCTCTCTGCAGTAGATGCGACCCAGCTCATGAAGATCCACGGCATCAAATCCGGCAAGGCTGTCCAGATCGTAGCCTGTTTTGAGCTGGCAAGGAGACTTGAGACGTTTGATGGCCAATCAAAGTTTAAGATCAACTCTCCGGAGGACGTCTACAGGCGACTCTATCCGGCAATGAGGGAATCCAAGAAAGAACATTTTGTCGAGCTGTGCCTGGACACCAAGAACCAGGTGATCAGGGAAGATACCATATCCATTGGTTCGCTCAACGCAAACATAGTCCATCCAAGAGAAGTGTTTCGCACTGCCCTGATCGAGTCGGCAGCACACATTATTGTAGCTCACAATCATCCATCCGGCGATCCTACACCCAGCAGGGAAGATATAGATATCACAAAGAAGCTGGTGGAAACCGGGAAGATAATGGGCATTGATGTTCTCGACCATGTAATAATCGGAGATTGCAGGCATTTCAGCATGAAGGAGGCGGGGCACATATGAGATTGTTTTCAAGACATAACGGTACTGAATTCGAAATAGTAGCGACTCATGTACTGCGAACGAATAAAGACATTTTCGGCTTAGAAAAAGCCGAAATACATCACCACATCAGAAGTACAAACACATGGGATATTGTAGAAATACTGGATAGTCACCTAAAAATGATCACTATACCTATGGGGGCTGGAAATACATGAAAGAGAACACCGGTACTTGCGATAAAGCAATAGAGATACTTCAGGCTACATCAGATGGGGATAAGCTTGCCTCTATCGACCTATCCCTTGTTGAGGGCGCTGTCAACGGATTTCTGACGACAGAAGGGATAAAAGCGTTCAACAAACTTCATGAAACAGTTGTAGCAGGGAAATATAAACAACCATGGTTCCACGGCATAGAGGACATGACTATAGACAATGTGGGATTCATTTATTGGAAAGGTGCCATAGTAGAACACTATGAACAGCCGTGGGCTTATTCAAAAGATGCAAAGGAGAGTGCCCAGGAGCTGAAAAGAAGATGCGAGATCCTTGAAAGCAAAGGTATACCACTCAATATCACAACAGTGATCTGGAGATGGAAGGAGGGTGAATGAAGTGTACGGCTGGATAATAACAAGAGACATCCTGTTTGAAAAAGGAGACCACAGAGAATGGGAAACAGATGCAACCGGGACAATTGGTGGCCATAATACCACTTTCACAAAGGAAGAGATTTTGAAAGGGGTTACCTTCCAGATGTTTGATGACGACATGAACCTGTATTATGAAGGAAAGATTATTGGGGACTATGCTGGCTTTGAGCCCCTTGATGATTTCGGGATGCCAAATGCCGGATGTACATCGATCTGGTACGATGGCAAGCGATTATAATTAACACAGCCGCGGTTAGAGCGGCGTATTTTTGTATTACAGTAGTAATACTTATATCATATTACAATAGTATTACTATTGTAAATAAACGAGAAAAAGAAGGTGATAAAATGTTAGTAGAATCAGAATTAGAAGGGAGCTCTGACGCCATAGTTGCACTCTATAACAAATGCATCAAAGCTCCTCAGGTATACGGTCCAACGTGCGCAAAGAAAGTGCTGGAAGCGACCCCGGAGAAACAGCGTGACAGCGCCGACGCTGCGGGGGGTGAAATTTCGCACTGCGGTGCTGAAATATCAACCCCCCTTGGTCGGACAGATTGAAATGATGTAAATTATGGGGTTAGCTCCAATGTGGTTAAAATCCACAGTCAGCCCCATGATTTACCTCCTATAAAAAAGTGAAAGGTGAAATATGGAAAATATAGAACAAACATCTTTAGAAATAAAGGAAAGATTCGCGAAAGTGAATGTACAGATACAGGAAAAAGACATAACTGAAAGGCTCTCGATCCTTGTGAACAAGTTTAGAGTGCCGCTGAATGAAGCACGAAGGAACGTGACCAACTACTTCCTGAAAGTCCACAACATCAACCAGGATGAGTTCTTTGCTAACGCAGGGTTCGCTAATCAGAGTCCGGTAAAGATCGCTGAATTGATAGAAGATAACAAGTGGTGCTCTTTCATCGCAAAGGTATCGATGCTCTGGGAAGCTCGGCATGAGAAGATAGCCCAGACAGGCGTGCTTGGTGACGAGACCGGTACAATAGTGTTCACGACCTGGAAGTCAACAGACTGCTCTGTTCTCGAAGAAGGCAAATGTTATACCTTCAAGAATGTAGTGACGTCTGAATGGCAGGGCAGGATGTCCATCAAGATAAACAAGAACTCCGAAATACTGCCATACCAGGGGGATGTCACCGTCGCCAAGAAACTTGTTACAGTTGTGGGTGCAATGGTGGATATGCAGCAGGGCTCTGGCCTGATAAAACGCTGCCCGGAATGCCACAGATCGCTGTCAAAGGGCTCCTGCGCGGATCATGGAAAAGTTGAAGGCGTCTATGACCTGAGAATTAAAGGGGTCATCGATGATGGCGTCACTTCACAAGATGTAATTCTCAACAGGAAGCTGACCGAAGAATTGACAGGCATCACTCTGGATAAAGCAAGAGAGATTGCAATGGAATCGCTGGATGCAGGAACGGTTGCTGACGAGATGGGATGCAAAGTGATAGGTCACTATTTCGAAGTAACCGGCGTCCAGATTGACAAGAACCTCATAGTCGAGACAATCAAGCCGTTCAGAGCGGATGTAACGAATCAGATCAATGCACTTCTTGCAGCAACGGAGGCATGAATATGGCAGGAATTTTTGAGAGAATGAAGGCAGCAAGGCTTTTCGCATCAGAGTTGAAAGCCACTACCGTTGAGGTCCCAAAGAAAGGAGGCGACCAATATGAGAGCCAGTTATACCTCACGCAAACCGGCGCTAAGGCTGCCAGAGTGATGGTTGTGGGAACAGCGACCGAGATTGAAGATATCGGTACCGATAATAACTTCTACCGCATGCGAGTCTCAGATCCGACAGGAGTGCACTTCGTTACTGCCGGACAGTACCAGCCAGAAGCAGCCAAAGTAATGCAGGAGTTAATAGAGAGACTCCCGGCGTTCGTGGCGGTTATCGGCAAAGTATCTCTATACAATAATGGAGAGAATACGACGCTCGTGAGCATTCGCGCAGAGCAGGTCGCAATCGTGGATGAGAATGTAAGGGACACCTGGCTGCTCGAAACTGCAAAAGCAACCCTTGACAGGATTTCAGCACTCAAAGCTAACCCGGTCTTAGAGCAGGAAGTGGCTGCAGCATACCCGACAAGGGAGAACTATAAAGAGATCGTCAAGAAGGTCATGCTATCCATGAAGAGTGATGTGGGTTCCCCTATACCCACATCTACACCTGCACCCACACCACCTGCAGCCCAGGTGCCAGCAGCAAAGATCCCCGATGCAGCATCATCTGATGAGCCGATGTCGGATGAAGACATGAAGAACTTCGTTGAGCAGCAGATAATCACGCGGAACACGAAAGGTCAGGGTGTCAAAATAGAAACCCTGGGTAACCCATGCAAAGGCGCCGGAATGAAGTTGACTCAGCTGGAGACTGCAATCCAGGGATTGATGAATGAAGGCAGAATATATGAGCCCAAACTGGGTTTAGTGATGCCAACAGGAGTGTGAAAACATATGAAGAACGTAGATCTCAAGCTTGAAGGTAACATCCTTACCATCAAAGTGGACATTTCAAAAGAGTTCGGTCCTTCAACGTCTGGAAAAACCATAATTATTGCATCTACTGAAGGCAACAAAGCTGTGCCTGGGAAAGAAGATGTCAAGATCGGACTGAATGTATATAAGAAAAAGTAAGCCTTGTCGGTAACATCAAGACATAATGACTCATGGGGCTGCGAGAGCAGCCCGGCTATTTTTATTGGGTCGTGATGTATCACGAAGCATCCCGGGGCAGATGCTCGAAGAATTAGTCTTTCAATCTGTTCGCTGACTTTCAGTGTTCAATTCAGGCGCAGGCATCGATGTTTTTTCGATTGTAACCAAACCCTCATGAGTCATTTGCCACATGCATGAAGCATGAAAAACCTCATTACGGTTATTGTTTCTTTTGTTCTTGATATGGGCAGTGAAGGCTGTTGGTTTTTTGGGACATGATCCCGTTAACCAAACTAACCATTTACTCTCGTATGCATGAATGCGTCCTCGAACGCGTATATTGGAAAATGTTCCCTACGAGGATAATACATCTGCCCATATCAGGAGTATAAAGTTATGGAGAAACCGAGAAATAAGGTTTGTGGAGCAGACATTCACAAGAAGTTTCTCGTAGCAACCGTCTTATCCAGAGATGGATCTAAAACCGCTGAACGATTTGGGATGACCCTTGAAGACATCCTGAAATTCAAAGAATGGGTAATCGAGAACAATTGTGAACAGGTAGCTGTAGAATCCACAGGTGTTTACTGGGTTCCGATACATACAGTATTGGAAAATAAAATCGAGGTAATAGTAGCTAATGCCTACAAGATCAAGCATACACCCGGGAGGAAGACGGATGTACGTGACTCTGAATGGCTCGCAGAACTATGCCTCAATGGAATGATAGAACCTTCAAGGATATTCCCTAAAGAAGACAGGGAATTAAGGACATTGACAAGAGCCAGAGAAAGTCTTGTGAATAAATAGTACCCAGATGAAGAACCGGATACATCAGGCACTTGAATCCTCGTGTATCAAGATATCCTCAGTTCTTTCAGATATTTTTGGTAAATCAGGAAGGCATATCCTCGATAGTTTGCTTGAAGGGAAGCACATAGATGAAATTCTGATGGGAATAAAGTCAAAGAGAGTAAAGAAAAAAGAGCGAGAACTCAGAGAAGCTATAAAAAATAGCCTTGATCTTGCACAAATTCTCTTGATACGAAACTGTCTTGAACTGATGGAAGAAATTCAGAAAAGGATCAATCGGCTGGATACAGAAATAATGGTCAGAATTGAAAGACGGAAAGAGGATGTAAAAATAGCAATGTCCATTCCAGGCATTGCATTTACTTCAGCTTCAGCAATTCTGGCAGAAATCGGAGACTATCGGGATTTTGCAAATGGTGAGAAGCTTGCTGCATGGTGTGGATTGACACCTAAAGTATCCCAGTCAGCGAATATGCTTGTGACCGGCAGTATCACGAAACAGGGATCAAAGCATGTAAGACGTATGCTTGTTCAGGTTGCACACGCCATATCCAGAACCAGAAATTCAAAGTTGAAAAGGTTCTTTTTGAGAGTACAGGCTAAAAAAGGAACAAAGAAAGCAGCAGTGGCACTGGCAAGAAAAGTCCTCTGCATATTGCATCACCTGTTGACCAACAGGGAAATGTATAAAGAAAATGGAAATACGAAATCAAAACCTGTCAAATTTGATCGAACTTCCTCACCGATTCAAATGACTGAGCAGGATATGATCAATGTGCTCTCCAGTGCTGGATATTTTATCAAAAAGATGGATGCCAGGGGGTGCATATAGCACCCACGTTTTTAGGGTTACCAATGTTTTTCATAGGAAAATGAAACTACGATATAAAATAGCCAATTTTATTATTATATTAATGGAATGTTATATTTCATAATTCGTAATTATTAG
>JAPZAV010000016.1 GCA_027460465.1 Candidatus Methanoperedens sp.
ATATGAACAGAAACGATTCTACGATGAACGAAGGGGAAGGATTATCAAGTTCAAACATGATGATTCTGAGCTTTTCGAGATTATTAAGGAAGGGATAAAAAATCTGGAGAATCAATCCAACGGTTTATTGACGCCATAGTCTTTTCCCACAATAAATGAGCAACTCTTAATCCTTCATCAGTTAGAGAGTAGTTATTGTTACGATATAGTCTTATTAGACCCTTTGAGATTAATCCGCTAATATTCTTTCTTAAGTTAGCATGATGCTTTTGCTTCAACTTCTTCTGTATTGTTTCAAATTCTACATTTTTATTTTGAGAAATATCCAATTTTCCAAACATTTCCATAATTATTTTCTCTTCGTCATTTAAATCAATCATCAAAGTCCATCTTTATATTTATCTTGAACTAAATAAGCGTATAGTACAGCATAGTGAAAGTATTTTCAAAAAATAGTTAATTCTAAAAATTCAAAAAAGAAACTTTAAGTACTAAAAAAGGATTATATAGTATCAATAAGTATCAATAAGTATCAATAAGTATCAATAATACTACGAATACTATTAATAAATAGTATTAAATAAAATAGATATAGGATTAAAAATGTTTGTATTATCAAAAATATTTGGAGATTGCCCGCAAGTTAAGATATTAGAAGTTTTTGCGGACCATTTTGACGAAGATTTATCAATTTCAGATATCATATGGTTGACAGATATGCCAAAGACGACTGTGTATAGTTATGTCACCAAGCTATTAAATGAAAAAATCCTTTTGGAAGGAGACAAAATAGGAAAAACTCAATTATATCGTCTTAATAATGAAAAACAAGAGGCAAAAATTGTTATATCGCTGAATAATTATATCGTTACAGAGAAATTAGCTGAAAAATTAGAAGAAAGAGGATTAAAACAATTAGAGGAACACGAGTTAAATATAATATATGCTGATAAAAAAATCTCATTTGGTTACTTAATTATGACAGGGAAAAGTTATTCACATAAAATTTTGGGTTTACTTAAAGACAGGGATTATAAAGAAACAAAAAGAATGACACTTCCGAAATATGAGACAGAGGCTTGTATATGAAAAAAAAAGAGAAAAAAGAAATAACACCAGATGAAGTAAAGCATAGAGTAATAAATAGTTTTTATTCAAATGGTATGGGATCTGGATTCAGTCAAAATGATTTTTATATTGATTTCATACAATTACCTTTTGAGGAAGGTGAAAATTGGGCTAATACTACAAGAATATTCTTAGCCCCTACTACTTTTAAAGACACAGTCAAATTCTTAAAAGAAAGGCTTGATGATTATGAAAAAGAATATGGGGAAATCAAGTCAATTGAAGAAAAAAGCGAATAAATTTTAGTTTTTAAACATCATCACAATCTTTGAATTGTATCCTCGTTTTTATTAGTCTTAGAGGTCTGTGCCCTAATTTTAGTGTTGCAATTGTTACTCTTGTATAATATAGCCTATGGATGCGCGCAACTCCTATCGTCTTCAGTTACTATACCCCGTACTTGAAGGGTACAGGGCTTGATAGCGTTTTTTGCCTATAAACCTTCCTGTCCAGCAGCACAGTTCTGCGAGGATATGTATTTCTCAACAACTTCCCAGCCCTGTCCAACCGAGCCATGATAGCAGCCAGGAGCCCAGAGATGGTCTCCGCACCAATCTTTGAGGTGTGGAAACTCCTGTCTTAATATCCTGCTTGACCTTCCTTTGATTTTCTTGGCGATATAACTCAGGGAATACTTCGGAGGATACTGGAAAAATATGTGCACGTGGTCAACATTCACTGCCATATCTATGATCTTTATACCCATATCCGCGCATGTTTCCCGCCTCTGTAACAAAATCAACCTCGCCGATCAGGATCTTCCCGCGATACTTTGGAGTTATCTCCAGGTGGTCAGTAAGCAGCGTATGCCTGTCGTGGCGAAGCTCTCGCTTTTTGGCAGGATACATGGTCAATCCTTTAGAATCTTGCTTATAAAATCCTATCGTAAGAGCGAAGCGAAAGTATTCAAATCTTAATAGTCGGTACAGCATGGGGCGACTATAAAGATGCGCTGCAAGACTTACCCGCATAACCTACCATTTCCTGAAAACTGCCTGCTGCTGCGATTCTGCCAGGCGCCACCGCGCGAAAAGAGGCGCCGTTAATTCCGCGGGTTGCATTTCAAAATCGTATGGATGCAAGAGAGCGACTGCAAAATTATGGGATCTTCAGTTCAAGTCACTGACTCCGCACTGGCAGATCCACGCGCGGGTGCATGAGGGTTTCTATTGTCCAAGGCTTATTTTGGCTTTTATCAACTGGGAGGCACGCAATTTAATCTTCAGGGAAATCCTTTGGGTGAAGAACCTCTAACCCAACCCGTCCCTTTATTCGTAATAAAAAGTCATCTTCGTCCAGAGATACCATGACTGCATGGTGTTTTAGCGCGGTCTCAAGATAAAGAGAATCCGTTGCATAAGTTCCGTACAAGGCCCCGGAATATCCTGCGCTTGCGCAGAAATGATCGTCGCAAATTTCCCATATAGAAACCATCCGCCTGAGGTTGTTTTCGAGGGTTTTTCCTGACTCCATCCCAAGGTATTTTGTTATGTTTCGGATAACTTCGGTAAGGCAGATGGCAGGCTCGATTAGATAGAATCCGTCTTCAGCTACCGCTTGTATTACTCGCTTGCAATCAGAAGAATAGGGCTCGTTCCATTTTGTTGAGGCGATGAAAACATTTGCGTCAATGCAAATTGGTTTCATTCATTATGTCTCCTGTCCTTTTTTGTCATTTCAAGGACAGAAGGGGCTGTCTTTGGCCACTTTTTTTCGAGTTTCTTTGCCTCATCAAGCCAGGCTCTGGCTGCCGCTTTTGCCTCATTATCCCCTGTACGGCTGCCGCTTTCGAGAACCATTTTCCTTAGATCGTGTATTTGTTCATCTATTGAGGCTATCTTCTCGATTATTTCTCCATCTGCCATGATTCATAATTCTTTTTTCTTGGTTTAAATAGTTGCTTCAGTTGTACAAAGTTGTGAGGGGGATAGAAAGTTTATATTATTATAATTTAGTAAAAAGGGCGGCCAAAAACCAATAGAATTCACCATCGCCAATCCCTACATCCTTGACGAGCAGTACTCAGGCTCCACGTCAGTCCAAACCTCAGGCATCACACCTGGCGCCACCGCCCCAAAGGAGGCGCCGTTTGTCCCTGTGATTGCGGTGCTTGCGGTGATGATGGCGACATGGTGGTGGAGGCGCGGATAATCACGGGGGTTGCAGTCAAAAAATCAAATCAATCTCACTCATCCCCTTTTTTCCACTGACTGCAGACAGCGTCCATATCCTGCATGGTCTGCTTCCCGCACACCATGTCGTTCATGCATTTTACAATCCGGTCAGCTCTATTCTCAATAATTTTCTGGACAAATTCAGGGTCAGCAAAAAGCGGTCTTGCAAGAGCTACGGCATCAGCTTTGTTCTTTGTGATAATTTCCTCAGCAAGGTCAGGCGTGTTTATCCTACCATTGGCGAATACAGGAATCCTGACTTCCTTCTTGATTTCACTGGTAATATCAACCTGATAACCACAGAGGAACATAGGGGCAAGAGTGATGCGATTTTTCAGAATGAAGTTGCCAATTTTCAATGGGCTGAACAGCGTCTCAAATGTCATGATCTTTGAAATAATGTATATATGTATGGTCTTTGCTCACCCGAAGGCATAAAGTATGTATAATCAAAATATTCAAGCAGGCTAAAATCTTCACCCAGGAATTCTGCCAGCATGTTCTGGTCATAATTCTTAACATTCAGACCAGAGCATTTTTTTGCTCCTTTCAATGAAAAAGCAGCAATAATGACATAACCACCTTTTTTAATCACTTTCTTTAGCGTTGATAGATACATGCGCTGCTGGTGCTCTTCCAGTAAGAAATGCAATACCGCTCTATCATGCCACACAGCAATGTCTTCCAGATTATTGATATGGATCGGCTGAGTTATATCATCCACTATCCATCTTACTGAAGAGGTTTTTTCTTTGCCCAATCTTTCTTTTAACTTGTTCAGCGCTATTTCACTTATGTCGGCGGCAATGATATTTTTAAATCCCTGATCGATAAGATAATCAATAAATGTTGATGCACCAGCCCCAACATCTAATATAGACTCGTCTTTATTAATATGGCATCTGGATAATAACTTTATGGATGGTTCTGGCGTTTTTTCATACCAGCTCAGATTATTCACTTCTTTTGAACTATAAACTCTGTTCCAGTGCTTTTTCATTGCTTCATTCATGATTGTTCATAGTAATCATTCATACTCACATAAATAACCGTTTTCCTTCAGTGCAATAACAGGAAAAATGAGGGGAAAGGTTTATCAACATATGGAATTATTGAGAAACCAGATGAAATCATTGGAGGAAATCAAATGGGAAAAACAGGCACTGTAAAATGGGGCAGGATAAAGCACCGCAAAGGAAAAGTAATTATGGTGCCGGAATCCGAACTCGCCTACAAGCGTCCGGGTCCAAATCAGAGATACACCTCTTCAGGCGCAAAGCGCAGGAAGATAAAACGCTCACCCAAAGCTATTGTTAAAGGGTAACTTTTTTCGATCCAGACAGTGCCTTATGGCATCTGTCTCTTCACAGTTTAAGGTGCGATGTTATTACCTTTTCAATTGCTGTTCAATGAAAACATCAACATCTATCTTCAGAGCCTTGGAAACCCTGCCGCAGATAGGTTTTTCATCGCCATAACCAGTGCAGGCAGCCAGCCAGTTTATTTTCTCCTCGCAACCCTGATCTTCTGGTGTTTTAGCAAACAGACAGGGATAAGGTTGATGTATGTTGTTCTTTTCTCTGCATCCCTCTCAATTTTCGCCAAAAATCTGTTCGCCATGCCAAGACCGCCAGAATACCTGCATAAGATCCAGGAAAATGGATTCGGTTTCCCGAGTGGACATGCGCAGGTCTCATCAGGCTGCTGGGGATATCTTGGCTGGAAGATCAGGGATTTCTTTGTCATCATAGCCGCTGTTATGATTATTTCAATTTCTCTATCTCGAGTTTATCTGGGAGTACATTATGCAGGTGATGTGCTGGGCGGGATCATCTTTGGATTATTCATTGCCTTTGTTTTTCTAAGAGCTGAGTTAAAAGTAGAAAACATACTTAAGAAGCTTGATAACAGATCAAAATTCTTTTTTGCCCTGATTCCTCCTGTGATTCTCGTGGTACTGGCAGCACTGCAGCAAAATCTCCTGGAAAACCAGATCGAGATCGGGCTTGTCATGGGATCTGTCGGCGCAGGATACCTTCTGGAGGAAAAGTACGTCAGGCTTCAGGATGTAAAGGATAATATCAAGAAACTCAAAAGGTCTCTTATCGGCATATCTCTTTTACTTATCGTTTATTTTATTTTGAAACTATTGCTATCACTAAATCCGATTTTCATATTCTTTGAGTATGCAGTAATGGGATTGGCATCCGTGCTTATGGCTCCTCTGGTATTTTCAAGACTGGAAGCAAACTCGAAAAATCGCAGGCAATGATATTTATCGCAGCATACTAAATTAGATATGCACAGAGACATGTAATTATGCTGACCGCAAGAGTCCAACATGAGCTTGAATTGCTGAAAAGGCACATCATCATATTGAAAAAAGTAATGGAAAATGGACCTATCGGTATTCTGAAACTTTCTGAAGAAACAGGTATTCCAGACCACAGGGTCAGGTATTCACTCAGGATTCTTGAGCAGAAGGGGCTGATCGCTCCTTCAACGCAGGGGGCAGTTGCTGCAAAGTCAGCAAAAGAGGCGTATGAAGGATTTAAGGAAGAACTCGAAAAAATCGGTGAGATGACAGAAGAGATCAAACGGATTGGTTTTGTCTGAAAAGCTGGAAAACCACAAGTAATATAAATTCTGATAACAATCAGTCAGCCAATGAAAGCATACAGAACATATGAAGATCTACCCAGGATCAGGCTGCCTCTCGGTCAGGAAGTATTCATAAGCGACAGTACTATCCGCGATGGTTCACAGATGCCAGGGATAGTGATGAAGAAAAGGCATAAGATAAGAATATATGAATATCTTCACAAAATAGGAATAGAGAAGCTCGAAACGTTTGTGTATAATGAGCGGGACAGGGAAGCTGCCAGAGAGATGCTGGATATAGGTCATGAGTTTCCCGAGGTCACAGGATGGGCGCGTGCAAATCCCAGGGACATAGATTTTGTGCTTGACATGGACGGGATCAAAGAGACAGGTATATTGATGTCGGTCTCTGACTCGCACATCATAGATAAAATGGGTCTGAAGAGCAGGGAGGAAGCTGAAAAGAAATACATAGATGCACTGCAATACGCTGTGGACCATGGGCTTCGCACCAGGGCACATATAGAGGACATGACCCGTGCAGATAATGAAGGACTGGTCTTCCCGCTTGTTGAAAAGCTCCTTGAGATAGATCCTGAATGTACGATACGTCTTTGCGATACCCTGGGTTACGGCATCCCTTTCCCCGAGGTGGATGAACCGTACGGGATACCATCTATTGTGACGAGGCTGCGTGAGATAGGGACAAAGAACATCGAGACGCATATCCATGATGATTTTGGCATGTCCATGGCATGTTCTATTGCAGGATACTGGTATGGCGCAAACTGGTCAAGCCTGACATTCCTGGGCATTGGAGAGAGGGCAGGGAATGCTGAACTTGAGAAGGTTGTCCTGTTCCTGATACAGAGGATCGAGGGGTTCCAGAAATATGATCTGAAATCTGTCACTGAATTTGCAGAGTTCATGGAAAAAGAAATCGGTATAAGGGTACCGCGCAATAAATCTGTTGTGGGGAAGAATATTTTCGCTCATGAGAGCGGCATTCATACAGCAGGTATCATAAAGAACCCTTTCACCTACGAGCCCTATCCGCCTGAACTCGTCGGAGGAAAAAGGCTTCTGATGATAGGGGACTCCTCAGGGCTCGAAGTAATACGTTTCAAAGTGGAGGAAACGCTGAACGAGCTGATGCACGTTGCGATAAAGGTAGATAAGAACGACCAGCGCGTCAAAGCCATACAGGCTGAAATCCAGAAGCTGTATAACGAGGAAAAACGCGTCTCTGCGATCTCGGATGAGGAGCTCAAGAAATACGTTGAGAAATATTTCGTGTTTGAGTCGATCATCGAGGAGCACGGCGTAAGTGATGAGAACAGCCTTGAGAACGACAGTAGAAAAAATAGCAGCAGCGAATAAATATTGAACAGCAAAACTTATATGCTATGGGATTTATGTTGAATTCGGGATTATGAGAGCCTATCAATTGCTTGCAGTTTTGCTGGCTTCAGTATTGATAATTACTTTTGCAGCTATTCTGGTCAATAAAGATGTTTTTCAACCTGAGTACAGACTTCAACCTTTCCTCAATATCCGTGATGTGGACGTCAGACCCACAGAGGTAACAAGTGCTCTTGTGACCCTGAACATTACGGCCTACCTGAATCATGCTGGAGGCGAAACAACGAACGCTTCAATGCTCATAAGAGCGATAAGGAGCGATACAAAGCTGCTGGCTGAACAGGTCTCGGCTCCTATCCCCCAGATCCCTGAGACGCAGTCAGATAAGATCATCAAGGTCTCCCAGGAATTGAAAGTGGAAAGAAGTGGAGGATATGAACTCAGGATATTGCTTTTTAATAATGGCTCGCTCCTGGATAGCGGGTCTGTAAGCGTTGCAGGACTGAGCGCGCTTGTTCCTCAAACAAAGCGCAGCGGAATAGTTCTGAACAATATAGATTTCACGGTAAGCGGAGTATCGGCAGGACGCGTGACCATAAAATCAGACATATACCTTGAGAACCGGGGTCCAGAGGCTTCAGAGAACCTGAAACTGATCGTCAAGGCAAAAGAAGCAGACTCCAATCTCCTGGCCGATAAAAAAGATTCGGAGACAGGGGTAATTGCAAGCGAGACAACAGCCGTCAAAAGCGTGAATCTTGAAGTCCCGGACAATTATAATTATATGGTCGTGGTTGAGCTCTGGAAAGGTGACGTTCTCATAAACACCTGGGAAAAGCCGGTGCTGCTCGCTCCCACCAAGACCGTTCCAAAGGAGAGCGTTGAGAAAAAGGTGGATATAGAGGTCTCAAAATTCATAAGGGAGGAAGGGGCTCCGCCAGGAGCAATAGGTGGGGCACCAGCCGGAGAGCAGCCGGTCAGGAAAGAGCCTGGATTTGAAGTACTTGCAGCGATAGTTGCCCTGATGTTCGTGATTGCATTGAGAAGGAGGTCATGAGAGAGATGGTCAGCAGAGAAAAGATCGAGGATTACTTTTACATGGGGATTTTCCTCATAGCTATGCTATTTGCGCTACTGGCAGTGATAAAACTGTACACATCAATAGAGGAACTCATCAGAACATGGTTCAATTACAGATATCAGCCGATCTTCCAGGCGATGTTCGGGTTATCTGTCCTGGCTGTCAGCATTTATTTGATAAGGGAAAGACTCATAAAGAGATAAGAAATTTGCTGTAGCCTGACACTAACCCGGTGTTTCATCCTCTGGCTTATGCCGCGGTCTTTCACCGTAACCCTTGTGTCAGGCGCTATCGCGTGTACCGCATTGGGGTTGTCTGTACGGTCATTGAAATGGCACTGCCGTTCTCCCGCAAGGACCTATCAACACGATCTGTCCAGAATTCGTAGTTCTGGAGCATATAAATATTGTTTTTTAGGTATATAGGTCTATCCGCGCAGCATCTTCATGATATCATGCTTGGTCGTGACCCCCACGACCATCCCTTTCTCCAGCACAAGCACAGCAGGGTGCTGTTCAAGGATCCTCGACACCGTGTTGACATCAGTCGCCACCGATACGGTGGGGAAGGATTCTCCCATGATGTTCTTCACGTGAAGATGCGACACCTTTTTGATGTCCTGATCTGTCATTGAACGCACGATCTGATCTGTGGAGATGCTGCCCACAGGTACGCCCTCATCGATCACGGGCATCTGGGAAAAACCATGATCTTCCATAATCCTGGCAGCCTCTTCAATTGAACTCCTGGAACCTGTGTGTATCACAGGAGAATGCATAATTCTTCTCACCTCGACCCTTTCCTTTCGTGCTGCATCGAAGGCATTGAATATCTTGCGAAGCGTGGAGAGTCTGGGATCAACGTCGCCGGACTCGATCCTCGCAATGAGAGGCTGGCTTACCCCTGCCCTGGACGCCAGATCATGCTGTGTGAGTCCAAGTTCGAGCCTTGTTTTTTTCAGATCTTCTGGCGAAGGGAGAAACATCATATTACTATGAATAATAAGATATATATTAATATTACTGGGAGGTATATTGGCTTTAAAGCCTCATGTTTTGAAAATTATTCCTCTTCTATCCTCCTCACTACCACAGACCCGTCCCTCATCCTTACCAGCCTCTCTTTCTTTATCCCGTATTTATGATAGCTCATCGCCTCAACATGACCGATGGCAAGGAATTTCATTATCTGTTTTGCATCAGCCTGCGATATCGCAAGCTCTTCCACAGGCGGCGCGTTTCTTATCTTCTTCCTTGTAAAGATCGCACCGTCTTTCATGTTTGCTCCCACAAATCCCTTTGCATCTGATAAGATCAGTGTGCCTTTTTTCATATACGCACCTGCGAACTCGCCTGCTGTTCCCTCAACTATCACCACGCCGCCGTCAAGGTGCGCGCCGCAGTTCAATCCTGCATCTCCTTTTATGAACACCACACCTTTTTTCATCAAAAGCCCTGTGCCATTGAAGGCGTTGCCCTCTATTACCACATGGGCTTCGCAGCTGCATCTTGCAGCCACGGTGCCGCGAAGTATGCCGTCATCCAGTGTGAGATTTGGCTCATCGTACTCGTTTTTAACAAGCTCATCATCTCCCAGTCCTCTGGAGAGTATCTCTGTGATCGAACGGAACTTACTGTAGCCTGCCTCATCAGATACCACCTCGACCACATTCCCGAGCGGTTCTTCAATCCTTCCTCTGACATATATCGTGCCTGAGACCATACCCATTCCCATCTCTGGAGCAACATTCCCATCTATGAATATCTTTCCAGCCTTTTCAGGCATGCCTGATCCGCCAAAATGCTTCAGATCCACACCGAGACTGTAGGCAAGTCTTTTACCCGCGTTCCCGATTATATGGACTTCTTTGCCTTTTTTCAGTTCATTTACAAGGTCTC
>JAPZAV010000017.1 GCA_027460465.1 Candidatus Methanoperedens sp.
TCGGTCAGTCTCGGTGCGGTTGATACACTGATCGAACATCCAGCTTCCATGACCCATGTGAATATACCTGCAGAAGTACGGGCGAAGGTTGGAATAACCGACGATCTGGTAAGGATTTCAGCGGGTCTGGAAGAAGCTGATGACATAATAGCAGATCTGGATCAGGCTCTGACGAGACTTTGAATAAGTTTCTGCATAACCAGGCTTAAGCTAAGGCGGTATCCTTACCTCTGAACTTACCAACTGATCTCTCCACATTGCAGTCACAACCACTTTATATCTGTCTCCGAGTTTGCCCTTTACCACAACAGGAGACATTATATATTTTTCATCCGATGACGTATTCTTTGATAGTTCAATGACTACGACAGGTGCTATTGTTTCGATGGTGATGGTGTTTCTCATCCCGGTCACAGGGTCCTCGGTAATATTACGACTGGACCAGACCACCAGGGGTTCATATGTTCTTCCCATCTTAAGCAGATCGATGTAACTGCTGATGGTATAGTTCCTTATAACTGTTGAAACTGTGGTATTTGTTATTTCATTAATTACCGAGATATTGACCACAACACCTGATGCTGAGCCTTTTCCTGAGTTCTCTAAATAACCATAAATGGTGTGTATTTCATTGGTTCCATTAAAGCCTCTGTAATTCCAGACCTTCATCGCGATTTTTGCAGGTAGAACTTTGATTTCGATTGTTCCGGAATCCGCAAGTTTTCCATGCTGATATACCTCAACATCGACTTTTTGTGGGCCTGCCACCTGGTAACCTACCATGACCATTATGCTATTACTTCCTGGTTTCAATAAAACTTCTTTCTGAGGTTTATCAGTGATGTTGGATAGTTTGTAACTTAAATTTTCATACTCCAAAATTTGAACTTCTTTTAAACTTACTCCTTTTTCGTCCACGAATGAATTTTTCACGTTTATAGTTACGTTAACATCCTTTGATGCATTGTTTTGAATACTGATATTAAGGTAATTCACATCGTTCATTCCGATTTCTTCAGGTGCTTCAAGGCTTACAATGCTGACGTCTGACGGGCTAAAATACCAGAATAACACCGCGACAGATAGCAATATTATAGTTACTATCGCTCCTGTTATCGGCTTAATTTTCAATCTTTTCACCTCGCAACTTGTCTGCCAGAGTAACCTTATTGGTCAATCCATATTGCTTTTTGATTATCAACCCTCTCTTTTCAAGATTGGTCAGCATCCTGGACACCTTTGCTTTTGAGAAATTCAGAGAAAGCACCAATTCATTCTGAAACATTTCGCCGCCATTGTTAGCAATTTGTTTCATCAGTTCCTTTTCATCACCTTCAAGCGCGGTTAAAACCGCATCGACCAATCTTGAATCATCTTTAACAGAATTAACATAGGTTGGGACAGCTGTGCCGTGGGCGGGGATTTCTACCGGTTTTTCTACCATTACATTGCTCCTGACCTCGCTTCTTCCTGCTGCAAAAAACATCGTGAGGATATACGTGAGCATAATGCCGCCGATTGCTGAACTTACCGCCAGAACATATGCATCGTTCTTGGTATAGGTATAGGGAAGCTCGATGATCTTAAAAGTCCCATCGTTTATCTGGATAATCGAAGGTCTTGTAGCGAGCAGCATGCTTATGACTATTACACCAGTTATCACAAGAGCAGCGCCTGCCAGTACTATTGTTCCTGTTTTCTTTGAAATCATTGATCGTGCACCTAAATGCAGTCCTTTTTCATGTTCTTCCAGATACCTTGAAAACAAACACAATATAACATGATGAAATAATCAGCATTATTCTTCCCCCGATCATAAATAAACCTCCAGTGGTTATCTGGCTTGATAATATTTAAGACCTTTCACCATGACAAATTTTGTTGAAAAAAAAAGGTAAAAATTTCCATAGTAGTATATTTCTTACAGCCGTCTTTAGCGAGACGCCAGACCATTAGCTCCGGCTGGAAGCCCGTCAACACTCGTTACCGGTGTAAGGCTCCCATCTGAATGAACACGGAAGCCAGTAATTGTGTGAGCTCCGGAGTTCAGGCTGTACAGAAACTTGCTGTTCTTACTTAACGCCATGTCAATAGGTCCGGCATCAGTTGTACCTGCTACTTGATTAAGAAGGGAAATCATACCTTTCTTACTGACACTGTAGCCGGAGATGGTGTTGCTGCCTGCATTAGTGGTGTAGGCAAATTTCCCGTTTTTAGTTACTACCACCCAGCATGCGGCTGTCTGGAAATCCGGGATTGAACCACTTATCGTTTCAAGAGTACCATCATCATCCACAGCGTACGAAGAAAGAGCGCTTGCACCTGGTGCCCCGCCGAAGGCTTCACTGACCATGAGATTTCCTTTCTTATCGAATGCAAACCCAAAGGGCGTTTGGCCATTAGAAGCATGCGGCGTGGGTCCATTCGCAATTCCATCGTCATCCACGGTATAGGTGTCAACCATGTTGGTCGCTTTCTCCGTGACAACGAGCACTTCGCCATCAGGATCAAAAGCTATCTGTGCGGGGTCGGTAGCCACACCGCTCAACGGCCGGGTTGATCCAGCAATCATTGATAACTTACCACTGTCACTCAGACGAAAACCTCCAATGTTACCTGTTCCACCTGCGTTCAACACGTAAACTAAATCTTCGTGGATTGCGATGCTGACCGGCATGATCCCGCCTGAACTGACCCTGTCAGTAAGCATCAGGCTGCTGGATTTCACCCTGAAAGCAGAAATCTCATTGCTTCCTGCGTTGACTGCCAGGAGCATGCTGCCGTCCTCGCTGAGCACGAGTCCTCCCTGATTGCCAAGCCCGCCACCTGTTCCCATTCCATTGGTTGGAAAAGTACCTGCCAGACTTAATGTACCATCGGCTGCCCGGTCATAATGTATCACTTCGTTCCCTGTTTGACTGTTAGTCATGGTATACACTGCACCCTTAGTCATGGTATGCTCTTCACCAGCGGATACCGGTGCTGCAACCATCAGGCTGAGAGCCAGCACCAACATGCTCAATGCCATCTTATGGAAAAATTTCATTTCATTCACCTCTTTATTGATTTCTCATTTTCTAACCCTTTATTCACAGCGCATATTTTTGCGCTTAATTTATTCTTCAGGTGAAACGATATATAGATTCTATGTGAAACAACAGGTGAAATGGTTGCATAAAAGTGAAACCACTGTTCCAGAAAAATGAAACCAGATTTATCCCTCCTTCACCTTCTTAGTCTTCACTGCCATTATCAGTATTATTCCTGCAGCGAACAGCACAATACCGATCCATACGAAATTAATCGCGGGTTTTATCTGGAGAGTGAGCGGCACGAATCCTCCGCCGAGACCCTGGAAAATGACTTATATACCTCGAGCTTCACGCTCTGGACTGTATAATCTCCTGATGACGCAGCCTCGCCGCCTGCTTCTGTCAGGCTTCGGGTTGAAAAATCAACAATTTTCATTGCATAACCCTTGCCTATATCCACAAGTTCTCCTTTTGCAGAAAGCGGGATATTGATACCTTCTATCTTTTCCTCCCGGGTTGAACTTATTATAGACCCCAGAAGGATCAGCACCACTGCGATGTGCACCATGGTCAAGCCTGTGCTCTTTATTCTTGCGCGCTTGCTTGTAGCTCCCAGGTTTCTTATCAGATAATCAGCCACTGCCATACCTGCATAGATCAGGGGGGGGAAAATTGAGAGCAAAGAGATGCTGCCTATCAGTTTGTATATCTCCGGTTCCCTGAGCCAGAACGGGCTGTTATGGTCAAGCACATAGAAGTTATCTAATCTTACCAACATGGCAATAATCGTAAGCCCTGCCACGATAAAAAGGATCTTTTTCTGCTTTTTCTTCTCTTTTTCACTGTAATTCAGGCAAAATCCAAGGGCAAGCAGCAGTACCAGAGTAAAAGGATAGCTCCACACATTAAAGAAGTTCTTGGTGTCAGATGCGACGCCAACTTTGAGCCCCTGCGTGAGCTGAATGAACACAGGATAGGTGATGCCCCAGAAGGATACGAAAGCCAGTATCACGAACACGAGCAGGGTTACATAGAAAATGCTGGTCTTATTCCAGAAGCCCCTGTCTTCCTCGATTTTATCAGGTTCTTCAAGATACCTTCTCATACCGAGCCCGCCAGAGACGAGGGCAGAAGCAAAAAGAGAAATTATCAGAAGCGTGCCTGTGGACGCCTCTCCAAAGGCGTGCACGGAATTGAAGAGCCCGCTCCTCACCACGATTGCAGCATACAGCACAAGTATGAACGAAACTGCTGCAAGTATGGGCGCTGCAATTGAGAACGTGGATCTGTTCTTGCGATGGAGGGCTGCAGCATGCAGATAAGCTGTGAGCGTGAGCCATGGAATGAACGAAGCGGTCTCTACGGGATCCCATGCCCAGAACCCGCCCCAGCCCAGGACAAGATACGCCCAGACCCCTCCTACCGCGATCCCCATTCCCAGGAAAAGCCAGGTAAACCTGGACCACTGCCTGCTTAATTCCTCCCATCCATCATCTTTTGTGAGAAGGTAGACGATCGCTGCAGCAAAGGGGATCGTAATTGCGGCATAACCGATGAACATCAGCGGCGGATGGATTATCATCCAGAAGTTCACAAGCAGCGCGTTGAGTCCGCTGCCGTCAGGCGGTATATAGCCTATGAGGTCTGGTCTTCCCTCATATATTGTCTTGAAAGGGGTCAAGACACGGGTGATTAATATGAAGTATATGCCTATGATCAGGGTAATTATTTGTGTCCTTCTCGAGAGAGGCGTGGCATGCTTTGTGGTAAGTGCAAGCCATGCCGCGGAGAGGAATATCACCCAGACCCAGAGAAGGTATGTTCCTGGCTGCCCCGCCCATGCTCCAGAGATCTTGTAGATCAGAGGCAGATCCCTGCTTGAGTATTGCCATACATACTCCAGCGTAAAGTCGCCTGCAACGAAGTAGTAGGTGAGGAGCAGATAGGCAAAGGTGAGGAGCCATGTACATGCCAGGATCATCGGTGAAATCAGATCCTTCAGAACATCACTGTTTTTCAATTCTTTTAATAACAATCCCGCGAGCGCGATGACACCTGCCACAGCGCTGGCATAAAGTAAACCGTCTCCAAAAGTTACCATTTTATTTGCTCCTGACCTGATCCCTTACCTGAGTTACTATCGGGAGGAATGTCCCCGGACCCACGGCGCCAGGCACTCTGTCAAGTACCCTGTCGTTGCTGTCCAGGAAAAGCACGTAAGGAGGATAGCTCACTCCGTACCTGCGCGCAACATCCCTGTCCAGATCAAGATCCATCGCCACAAGAACATAGTCTTTTTCAAGTATGCTCTTTATTTCAGGATTACCAAGCGTATTTGCCTGAAATCCTGCGCAGTACTGGCACCAGATCGCCCAGAAATATACTGCAATGGGTTTATTCTCCTGCTGGGCTACCTCAAATCCCCTGTCAAGAGAGCGGTACCACGTGAGATCTCCCAGATAGCTGTAGTTCTGATCACTGAACCTGATCTTCTCAAGAGAGGTATTGTAGGTAATGTACGCGAAGCCCAGGAGTAGAATCAATACAAATATTGACAGCAGTTTTTTAGTTTTCATATACGTATTCCAGATTGATTTGACCTATATAAATTTTTATACTTTACGAGTTGTGTAAATTGATTTCATATCTGCAGCATAAGAATTTTCACCCCTATGAAGAGATAGGCAACAGCAGTAAGGCTTACAGCAAGCATGCTCTGGCGCAGCTCCTTTTCTGTATTTGATACTTCCTTGCTGATCAGATACCCCGCCATCATGGTGAAGGCAAAACCAGCAAATATCATAAGCAACCGCACCTGCTCTATGTTTTCGATGACAGGGAATTGCGGGACATTTCCAGATAATTTTCCTGCGCTTTCAGCAATAAATAATATCCCTTTCAGCAGCCGGGGCAGGTTTTCAGCCAGGTATGATGAAAGGCTCAGAGGGATGAACGCATAGGATAACTCGATGAACTTTTGCCCTGTGTTTTTCCCTTTGAAAGAGGTTCTCGTGAAAAGGTACATGAGCCCGGCAGCTCCAAGTGTTATCGCAGTGAAAATGAGGATCGCCCACACATTTCTCCAGTAAGTTATGAAAAAGTCCCGGAATACCTGGGTATCAAAAGGAGCAATGGATCTCACGAAATTTATGATGACGTTTCTGAATTCGAAACGCTCCATCCCCATGACAAAAAGGAAGATGATGATTATTCCATGGATCAAAAATGCTTCATCAGGATGGTTTTTCTTTGATCTTACAAGATCTTCGCCAGGGACCCTGGTACTCAGGCGAATGTTCTCTTTTGAGCAGGACTTCACACACTCCATGCACATTATGCAGTAGTTGTTGCGCTCCATCGTCTGCGGGAACTCTCCAACAGGGCAGCCTTTGCCTGATTCCGTTCCAACAACACATTCTTTTATATCATGGTCCACGCAGGTCTTCTTTGATTTGCACCGAAGTTCCAGAGCAGAGAGCATGGAGAAGACGCCCAGCACAAGCCCTATCGGGCAGATATACCTGCAAAAGCTTCGTTTCTCAAAAATAACACCCATCAATACTGCAAGCGCTGTGAAGAACAGAAGGAGCAGTGCTGTGTTTGGTGGATTGCGCGTGAACATGAAGAGATGGCGTTCTGCTGCAAAGATCAGCAGGAACATGATGACCGCGATCCAGAGGTTGCGGTACTTCTCAGGGTATCGCTTTTTGAAGCTGTACACTGACTGGGTCCAGTCCCCCACCGCACCTATCGGGCAGGCGAAGCACCACAGCCTTCCGAGAAGAATAATGGTAAACGCAAGCAGAGGATGCCAGATATCCCAGATCATGGTCGTGGCAAAAGGTATCCCTCCATGAAAACGCAGGTCTGATTCGCTTGATAGCCCGAAGTAGATGATTATCAGGAGAGCTATGAGGAAGATGAGATTGACGACTGGTCTGAAGAACCTGTTCCTGACCAGATTCCTGAAAAAATAGACATCCAGAAGATCGTTTTTTTCCATATGACCTCAGATATACACAGGTAAATAGGGCAGAAGCAATGTTTTGAGATATTTATCAATCCCAAAAAGCATCATCAGACCTACCAGAATCAGGATCAATCCTGATAGTTTCTTAAAGAAATGCCCTCTTTTCACAAACCATTTTACCTTTGCTGCCGCGGTCTTTCCTGAATATGCTATCAGGAGCATGGGAATGCTGACGCCCAGTGAGTATACAAGGAGAAGCACGATCCCGTTTAACATGCTGCCAGATGCTGAGCTCTCTGCCACGTACGCGAACACCGCACCAAGGATTGGACCCACGCACGGGATCCATAGTATTCCCAGGGACATGCCAAGTAAGAGCCCTCCAGCAAGCCCTTCGTTCGGGGCTGTCGAAGACCCGGGAACAGGCAGCCGCTCTCGTGCCATGTTCACGATTTTACTTGAAACATTCACATATGCCTGATTTATATCCTCGTCAAATAGAACAGCACCCATGCCCATTATGAACAATATCGAGAGCCAGCGCAGGTACTCGGCGAAATAAGAAAAAGACGCTACAGCAGAAATGAGAATGCCCATCAGTGTGAAGGTCACAGAAAGCCCTGTCACTATTGCCAGAGGGCGCAGCCTGCTCCCGACAGAGCCAGAGAGAACAGCAGGCAGAATGGGAAGGACACAGGGTGTGATCATTGTTGCCATGCCTGCTATAAAGACCAGGAATACTGATGGAGCGGTGGGCATTATGGAGCTATTTTGCTTCTGCGTCTATAATACCGTTTTCTTTATCGACGCTGGTGAAATCTCCTGTCATTTTGATCACAAGGATGTTCCCTTTCATCTGCGGGTTGTACTTATTGAAAGAGGCGGGTATGGATTTGCTGTCAATTATGTTATATGCTCTGACAAGTTCAACCTTACCATCCACCGGAGTGAGGCTTAAGTAATTCATATCAGAAAAGCTGTTGCTCTGCTGTATCACGAGTGCAAACCCTGCGCTCTTATAATCTACTGCTTCAAGCATGGGCTCGTATGTGCTGTAAGATGTGGGCATGAAGTCAGGGTTGGACATCAATTTCATAACACTATCAACGTTTTCACTGTGTCCATAGATCATTGGTCTTGTAGAAACGATGTTTTTCATTCCCTGCTCAGCATGTGCCCTGAGGGAAGCATCGTTCTTATTGTCATAACCAAGGTCTTGCAGTTCAAGCCATGAGCCTATGTTAAAGTCTGCGCTGAACATCGCAATGATCTTTTTCCCGTAGAACGCATCGGGCTGTATATAGCCGCGAACATACTGGGATTCAAGTTCAGTTCCAGCAAGCATCCCGGCATTGATGAAATAAGCCCTGTTCGCTCCCGCAGGCGTGAGCTTCAGTCCGTCTGCGATGGACCTGAACCCTTCAGAAAGGCTGTATCCTGAAAGGTCGACCTTATTGGGAGTTGGAGCAGGAGCAGAGAATTTGAGAGTGAGGATGGGTTTATAATCATCTCTCACCTGGGGAGTGTTCGTCCTGTCCCCTCCTTTTTTGCTGTATTCCTCGTCTATCAGCGCCCTGGCTTCTTTAAGGGTCTTGCCTGAAGCCAGGTATTCCTGGAGTTTGATCGCTTCTCCTATGCACACGTCACAGTACGAGGCATGGTCATCGTATGTCCAGTCATCGTGAATATAGCAATCTCGCAGGAACCTGTGACCGGAGTGACCGCCGCATCCGCAGTAGCATGGTATCTGCTCAAGCAGATCAGGACGCTCTGCTGCATATTTGTAGGCTTTCAATGTTATCGGGTTCCCATATGCATAACTTGGAAGTCTTATTTCACTGTCTGGTTTTTTCGTTGTGGAGCCGCTGTTGAGAAAAGCGTACGCCACCCCTGCAAGTAAGATCAATACGACCACGCCGATGATCAATGTACTGCTTCCTTTCTTCTTGGCAACTTTTACGTTTTTTCCTTTCTTTTCAGGCTTCATTTTTTCGCCTCGTTTTATTATACGATCTCATTCAATGTTTCAAGAAATGTCCGGGTATCTATGTATCCTGGTATCCTTTTTATCTCTGTGCCGCCGGGATCAAGAAAGATCTCAGTAGGTGTTCCTCGTACTCTGAAATTCCTGGTCTCGTTCTTTTGCTTATCGACATCTATCGAGACCAGAACGAATTTTTCGTTCAATACCTTTATCACGCTCTTGTTTGTGAAAGTCTCTGCCTCGAATTTTTTGCACCAGCCGCAGTCTTCAGATCTCACATAGACGAAAACTGGCTTTCCCTGCGATTTCGCAGCTTCAAGTGAAGGCTCAAGCGAAGTATTGAAGTTCACTCCTTTGAGTTTTAGTTTGTCTGTATCAGGGTCATCAGGCAGCATTGCCAGGTAACCCAGTACCAGCACAGCCAGGACAAGCACTAATATCCATTTCTTCAAGAGTATCTTAGTTTACAATAGGTGTAAAGTAATATAAGGATTGTGGTTTGGGAGCTTTGCAACTGAATAGCTGGCGATCTGCATCTGGACTTTTTTAAATTGTCATAGGAAATTCAATGACAGCGTGTTCGCTGCGATCATATAACCTTGACGAAATGCCTGATCTAATATGAGGTTTCTCAGGGGGAGATTGTTATAGTGAGGTTCGAAAATAGCCCTGATATCCAGGAGAAACTAAACCACAGATAGACGCAGATCAATAGTCTCGCTTTTCATAGCATTTTCCTGCAGCGCAGAATTAATAACTCTATATATATTAAATCCCCGGCGCCAGTACTTTCCCAGAGAAGCAACATTCCGGAGCCGCGCTGATGGGGTGGGCGCGGATCTGAGGACGTGGTCCCTATGGGCGCGAGGTATCCTGGCGCCTGCTGAGGCTGGTGGGTTTGGAGTACTGGATATCATCGCATGCAGGAACGAAAGCTGGGACCCTGTCAGAACTATCCTCAGTTATTGACTTCTTTATGAAACAGGATGCAGGATTTGCGCTCTTATAATAAGGAAAAATTATTAAGCAAAAGGACGTATAATTAAACCAAACTTGAAGAGATGGATCAGATGACGGAAGCCAGTATCATTGATGAAAAAGCAAGACAGATCTATGAAGCCCACAGGGAAGATTGGGAGAAATTGTACAACGGGAAGATAATAGCCATAGATATCGAAGATAATAACATCGCATCTGTAGGAGAGCATATCGGCGAAGTAGATCTTGAAGCCAGGAAAAAGCGACCGGGTCACAGGCTCTTCATGCGCAGAGTAGGTAAGAATCCCGCCGTTGTCCGGCTGCGGAATTATGCCTGAAAAAGCTACTTTTGATTATATTGATAATGACCCGCTTGTTCCGGTCATTCTTATCAACCCTGCATCCAATAAGAAGGTAAAGGCTTATGCCTATCTCGATACTGGTTCGGATACAGTGGTTGTGCCGGGGGAACTATGGATGAAACTGGGGCTGGAAATGCTCTACCGTTCCAGCGTCTGCGCGGTCGGTGGAGTGGTCACTGCATGGTACACAAGGATAAAACTGAAATTTTTTGAAAATGAACACAGGGAGATCATCGCATTCTATCAGGATGAGGGAGATGTTCTGGTTGGACGGAATGTCATGGATGATTATTCAATTACCTTTGATGGAAGGAATTCAAGGCTAACAATAAATCCATGAGATTTATTAGTCAAGCGAAAGAATAGTAGAGTGAATACATTTATTACAGTCTAATTATTGATGTCCCGGCGCCGATATGTTCCCGAAGCTGCAGAATTCCACGCTCTCTCCCTCATGATCCCTATCTACTCAGTTGGGCTATGCTCTTCTGGATGAGCTGCTCGTCCCTTAAGTGGGCATAAAACCTTCTGGTGTTGTAAAATCAAAAAGCAAAATAGCGGGGTCACAGAGTTATTATTTCTCTGCGCCTCCGCGGCTAATATTTTGAGCCAAAACCAGACTTTTTGTACCCATTCCTCTTCCGGCTCCTCACAGCCGCCTGGTCTGCAGGACTGAGAGGCTGACAGAATACTCCCCCCCGCCGCAACGCAATTCCGGGCGCGGTCAGGAACTCGCCTGCAGGATGGGGGGTTTTTTGCGCGGAGGTGAGGACTTGCCGATTATGGTCGGGGGGGCGGCGAGGTGTCCGGGCGGATCGCCTGCTATCCTGGCATTATCTTCATGCGACCTCATTTCAGTAAATCAAGGGCATCTTTCGGTGTTATGATTTTGATCCCACCGTATTCTTTTAAGTCAAGAAGATGCCTGTCTCCTGAGACAATATAAGAAGCCCCACATGCGACAGCACATTCCAGTATTGTGTTATCATCTGGATCAGATTTTATAACATCTAATTTAATTTCAGGATTTACGGCTTCAGAGAGTGATATAATTGCTTCAATGATCGTATTTATTTCCTCATCTGTGAACCCGAACGTATCTCTTGAAATTACAGACTCGAATTCTATGAGTATGTCCTTTGAAATGAAAAGCGTATACCTTTCTCCAGCTTTATCCAGCAGTAGAGCAGGATTACCCCCGGTTGATATTAAAGCTGAAACCAGTACATTTGTATCCAGAACGAATTTCAGCATTTATTATCTTTGCCGCGCTCTATGAGCTTTGATCTCTTTTTCCACATCTGCCTCGGTAAGACCTCTGGTTTCTGCTTTTTCTCGAAGCGGCATCAGTATGTCCCTTATACTTTTCTCATATATTTCGGGTTTGACCTTCTTCAAAAGTATGTTCTCTCCATTACTGAAAACCAGCAGCTTATCCTGTTCTTTCAATCCAAGTATTTTCATTATTTTTTTAGGTATCACTATCTGCCCTTTGGACGAGATAGTAACCATATCGATGGTTGCATTCATAGTAAGATCTATCTTGTTTGTAAGACATAAACCTTGTGGGTTAAATTTTTTCCGCCATCTTTATTCTTTTTCCTTTTCCGGTTCCTCGCAGCCGCCTGGTCTGCAGGACTGAGAGGCTGACAGAATACTTCCCCCCGCCGCGGCGCCAGGGCATCGTAAGGGGCAGGGAACACCTCATAAACGCCTGTGTTGATGGGATATGGGCTTTTTTTATTTGCGGAGGGGGGACGTGGGGTTCATGGCTGGGGCGAGGGGAGTATGGGCAGGGCGGGCTGATGGGGGCGGAAGGGTCTAAATACGCAAAGTCAAATGGATCTAAGTCACTTAATGACTTTTCAAATTATTTCAGAGATATTTGCTGAAATCCTCTGGATCAACCTTTGCCAGTTTTAGAATACCCCGAAGTGTACCTATTTTTAATTCACCATGCGTGGGAACAACTGTGCCTACTTTTCCATCTGGTGTCATTTTTGAAAGTCTAATATGGCTTCCAGAGTGCCCGCTTATTTGGAATCCAAATTTGTTGCAGAGAATCTTAATAGCAGTTTTTCCTGATACTTCCCTAAGCTTCGGCAACTGGAGCCACCTCAAAAGTGGTTATGATAGATTTTGACTCTGTCTCCAGTGGAAACTCTTCCAAATACAATTCAGTTGCTTCTTTGAGATTATTCACAGCCTCTTCTATTGTCCTCCCCTGACTGAATGTCCCCACCTCGGGACACTCTGCTACATATATATTATCTTCTTTATGCAACACAGCTGTGAGTATCTTTGCTTTTGCCATATTATTTAAGTAGTTTTTCTATTACTTAAACATTCCATATCGAAAATGGAATTTCATTTAATAACATCCGCTCTTTGCGTGCTCTGTGTTATAAAGTGCCATATTTATAACTATTAAAATATTAATACTTCGGCGCCGAAACGTTCCCAGCGCAGCAATACTCCAGAAAACCCGATACATCATCCTGAATGATCACCCCTCCCCGCGTCTCCTGTTCGCAATCGCGGGCTGGGGCTTGCCTGCGCTGGTGGGATGGGCTTTTTTATTTGCGGGAGGGGGACGTGAGGTTTATGGCTGGGGGGAGGGAACTATGGGCGGGTCGGCTGATGGAGTGGAGGGAGGGAGGTTTTAAATTTGGGGAATCTTATGCTTTAAGAGGCTCTGAATTTTGAAAATCAAAAACCGCAGATGAACGCGGATGAACGCGGATTTATCATGACAGGGAACACGGATGACGCGGATCTGGCGGATAAGCGCGGATGCGAAATCCGTGTGTATCAGTGTCATCCGCGCGATCCGGGTTCTATCGCTTTTCGGGAATTCGTATGAGTTGGTAAGAGTTCGCTGTTGATTTCTTTCTTGGACGGCGCCGCCCCCTCTGGAGGCTGACTCTGGGCGCTTCATCTTCGGTTCTTCATTTATGTTTACAGCGCCGCCATCTGACGAGATGGCTGCAAAGGATCCTCTCTTAACCTCTTAAGCTTCTTATCAAGTTCTGCG
>JAPZAV010000018.1 GCA_027460465.1 Candidatus Methanoperedens sp.
TGTGCCAGCAACTGAACATAAGGTGTTTGAAACCTGCTGTGCCTACCTGCTGCGTCTGCGGGTATGGAAGCGCACCACGAATGGTTGTACGGGCAGTTATCATTTCCATTATAACCACTGTGAGTTCAGCTTCACTGTTATCCGCGAAGACCTGATAGGAGACCCGGAGCATCCCAGCTGTTCAGAAATCTGTCCGGAAGAAGAAGTCAAGAAGGTGGATTAAAAGTCACAAGGAGAATAGTATATGGAAGAGAAGAAATCATCTCAAGAACAGATAGCATATGACCCTAACCAGATTGTCGAGCTCAGAACGGAGTGGCATGACCTTGAAATACCTACCGAGCCAGCACAGGGAAAATCTGATGAAACGGGTGACGAAGCTGCTGAAGTGGCGAAATCAGGGAATGTTACAAGAGCAGGCAGCAGTATATCTGAAATCAAAACCTGCCAGGAGACGCTGAGACAGGCTGCAAAGGATGCCCTTTCGGATTTTCCTGCGGATCACCTTTCCGTGGCTCCTAATTTCGAGTTTACTGCTGAAGGCCCGGCAACTCCCGTCGAAACGGCAGCTGCTGACATGGATCCAAACGTTGTGCCATCACATCCAGTAGATGAGGCAATACCCACTGCAACTTTCAGGGACATTAAAGGCAGTCTTGGAGATTTAGGAGATCGGATCCAGGATCTGCTGGCCAATTTAGATCTGCAAATTGAATACGAAAAAACCGATAAGGGAGCCAGGGTGAGAGTTCATAATCAATCGGAGGGCGCCACACCTACAGACGAAGCTGCCTCAGGTCGTGAACCTGATGTTCGTGAAATAGAACATAAGATTGCTGGCGGCGGGACAGTTACCGTGTCTGTTAAACCCAAAGGACCTGTTCTCTCAACAGCAGATGGCGATACAGGCTCTGCAGCCAATAACAACACGATAGGATATATCAATAAACGCACCAAGGGTCTGATCGTGAATGAGTTCGGTCAGCTCTATTCTGTCATAAACCTTGGATTGACCTTGCAGTTCCAGTTCGGGTTTGAAAGCGATTAGCTGTGCAGCAAATAGACGGAATCGGACCTGGCACAACCGTGCAGTGCGGAAGGAGGTGGGCTACAGTGGGTGCGCTGGTAAGTTATAGAGGAATGCTTCATGCACTTACAGTTGCCCATATCTTCTGTGCTCTTCGGAATAAGAGAGTAAAATTTCCAGGCAGCATGGGAGGTGGCTGGGTAGCTGCATGTGTACAGCTGAGAAAACTGGGTATCCATAGCAGTGATGGAGCCCTGATCGCGCTGGACGAAGATGTTCCTATCTCTCCAGATCATCCGGTTGTGGGTCCGCTCCTGGGCTACCTGTCAAAAATTCAACCCGGAACACCCGTTATACTCCAGGGTTCTTCTGGCATCAGCTGCGGACAGGTTGTTCAGAGTTCATGGAGCGGCCGTGTAAGGTATCCCTGGGGAAGCCGCAAGTTGAGCGGCCAGGTACTTATCGAGATCAATGAGGGGCCTCTACCACATCCCGGTGATAGCGGCTCTCTCTGGGTTACTGAGAATGGCCTGGCAGTGGGACTCCAGGTGGCTATAGCCAGGAGATTGGCGATTGTCAGTCCCCTGGATCCCCTTTTGAGTAAATGGAATGCTCATTTATTGCGCTCAAAGGTTGTTTTAAGCCTCCGTTAATTTTATATACTATGGAATGATTTGAGGATGCGATGGGCAGGTAAAACTTTTTTAATACACTAACCCCCACTCCCCAACCTGCTCATCTTACTTTTTCTCCCATTTCTGAAGATACATGACCTCAGATAGCGTTTTTCCCCTCTTTATCTCATCCCTGATCCTGCGCTCGTTCTTCTCAACTTCCACTGCTCTTCTTGCTATCTCGTATCCTCTTTCCCTTGGAACAACCACCACACCGCTGTCGTCTCCTGCTATGTAATCCCCCGGTTTTACCGTCTGTCCACCGCACTGTATCTCTGCATTGATCTCACCAAACCCTTTGGGCTCGCCGGCATTGGGCATTATCGAAACAGCAAATACAGGAAAGTTCAGGCGCCTGATATCATCCACATCCCTTACAGCCCCATCAATTACCACACCTGCAACGCCTTTGTTGATGCAACTCAGTGTTGCCAGCTCACCCCAGGGAGCCACATGTGGGCTGCCGTTATAGATCACGATCACGTCCCCTTTTTTCGCGATATCGATCGCCTCAACAGTCTTTGCCCAGTCTCCTTCAAAGGTCTGGACAGTGACCGCTCTGCCGACTGCTTTTGTTCCCGGGCAGATCGAATGAATGCTCTTCATCGCACCTTTCCTGTGCATGGCATCTGAGATATTTGGGGTTGATACCTTTTTCAGCAGCTCGATCGTCTCTTCATCCAGTGATTTTTCTTCTTCTTCTGAAATCCTGGGAGCATCGATGCTCTGGCGTATTTCTTTCGCAGATGAGGTAACACTGGATGAGCGTACGATGTTCCCTCCTACGATGACGATATTTGCACCTGACAGTACCGCATTCGCTGCGCTCTTTGCATCAAGTCCCCCGGCAACTGCAACAGGTGCAGCGAGCTTAAGTTTCTTCAGGATCTTTACCGGGTCTTTGCCCGTCATCTGCTGATCTATTCCCACGTGAACATTGATGTAGTCAATTCCCATCTCTTCAAGCTCTTTTGCCCTCATGATCGGATCCAATGCTGAGATCATGTCTGCCATGAGCTTCACGCCATACTTGCGGGCTGCTCTCACTGCATCCTGGATCGCGGAATCATCAGCGCTCCCGAGGAGGATGACGATGTCTGCTCCTGCCTTTGCAGCCATCTCTACCTCCATTGCGCCTGTATCTATGGTTTTCATATCTGCCAGGATAACATGGTTCGGAAACGTTTCTCTGAGCTTCCTTATTGCGTTCATGCCTTCGCTCTTGATCAACGGCGTGCCTGCTTCGATCCAGTCAGCTCCACCTTCCACTGCTTCCTTGGCTATCTGAACTGCACGGTCAATTTCCAGGATATCAAGAGCGACCTGGAGTATGGGTTTGATAATATCACCATCAAATAAATTAGCGCCAGTGATTAAAGCTTTAATGGTAGCAATATCAAGAGAAAAATATAAAGCATGAATGGATTATTTAGAAAGCAGAAGGAGAAATCGATATACTCTCTATTCAAAACCTTTCAAAAGCATTCGGCACCAATATTGTATTAAGAAATATCAATCTTGATATAGAACAGGGGGAATTTCTTACAATATTCGGTCCCAATGGAGCTGGAAAAACTACCCTCATCAAAATCATATCCACACTGGTAAGCCCGGGCTCTGGAAAGGTGGCGATAGACGGTATTGATATTAGAGACAACCCGATAGAGATCCGGAGAAAAATCGGGGTGATCTCGCATGAAACCTATCTCTACCATGAACTTAGCGCAGATGAGAATCTGAGGTTCTTTGGAAAGATGTATGAAACAAATGATCTCGATGCTCGAATAGATGATCTTCTAAAGCAGGTCGGGTTGAGCTACAGGAGAAAGGACAGAGTGATGACTTTCTCACGCGGTATGAAACAGCGCCTCTCTATAGCGCGGGCTCTGATCCATGATCCGCCCATACTTTTGCTCGATGAACCCTACACAGGTCTTGACCAGCATGCAAGTGCGACATTTGACAGGATACTTTCAAGTACGAACGCGCATGATAAAACCAGAGTTCTTATCTCGCACGATATAGAGCGGGGAATTTCAATGTGCGACAGGGCGGTCATCCTCACAAATGGGAGCATAGTCCATGAAATGAGCGAAAACGAGATCCGAAATCTGCTGCAGTGCAGAGCGATCTACGAGAAGTATGTGGATGAGCATACATGAAATTCATTGAGATTGCAAAAAAAGACCTGAAGGCAGAGTTCCGCACCAAACAGATGCTCAATTCCATGATCATATTCGCCCTTCTTGTGATAATTATCTTCAGTTTTGCCTTTGGAAATGAAGCATCAATATTGATCCAGGGTATCAATAAAAAGATCGTAGATCTGCTGGCTCCAGGTATGCTCTGGATCGCTTTCACCTTTGCAGGCATGCTCGGTCTATCAAGATCGTTCGCGGGTGAAAAGGAGGAAGGATGCCTCGAAGGTCTGAAACTCTGCCCGATCGACAGGAGCGAGATATATAACGGCAAAGTGGTTTCCAATGCCATCCTGATGTTCCTGATGGAAATCATAACCATACCGGTTTTTGCAGTGCTTTTCAGTTATGAAATCAGGAACGTTCCCGGGCTCGCGCTCGTTGTGATACTCGGTACTTTGGGTTTTATCTTTGTGGGCACGCTCCTTTCAGCACTCGCGGTAAATACCAGAACGCGCGAGATCCTGCTGCCTGTGATCCTGTTCCCTGTGCTCATTCCTGTGATCCTCTCCGCAGTCAGTGCAACAGGAATCATGCTTTCGAAGGGTGAGATCATGGACATTGCAGGAGAGCTGCAGATCCTTCTGATCTATGATATCGTTTTTTTTATTGTGGCACAACTGGTATTTGAATATACGATCGAGGACTGATATACAAAAGGATAATCTTATTACGACCAATGTAAAGTTAGGAAAATATGATTAAAAAAATACTTTTCACCCTTACTGCTGTGCTGATGCTAATTTCAATATACTTTATATTTTCATCTTTTTCTCCAATCCCTGTGAACTTAAAAGAAGCACCTGGCGACCCGATCAATTTCAAGATCTTCTATTTCCACCTTCCAATTGCGATTTCGGCGTATCTTGCTTTTGCGATTGTGTTCGTCTCAAGCGTGCTGTATCTGCGCGGCAAGCAGCAAATATGGGATATAGTGGCGCTTTCTGCGGCTGAAGTCGGGGTTATCTTTGCATTTTTGACCCTTGTAAGCGGGTCGATCTGGGCGAGGTCTGCCTGGGGTGAGTACTGGGTCACATGGGATGTGAGGTTGAATACCTCGCTTGTGCTGTTCCTGATATATCTATCCTATCTGATGGTAAGACAGGCAGTTGAAGAACCAGAGAAAAGAGCGAGGTTATCTGCAGTCTTCGGGATAGTGGGATTTGTAGGCGTACCGATCAGTTATGTGTCCATAAGGCTCTGGACAAGGGCCACATTGCATCCGGTGGCTGAACTGGATTATTCCACATTCAGTCCGCTGATCATCACTTTATTTATGAATTTCGCGGCTTTCTTCCTGCTTGCAGCATCCCTAATTCTGATCAGGATGGATAACGAGCGATTGAAAGAAAAAGGGAATGAACTGAAGAGGATAAAAGGTCTATGAGGCTGTCCCTGGCTCTGCCTCGATCTCTGTCTTTCTGACCTCTACTCTTCTGAGGGGATAGACTGGCTTTACATCATGGTATATGCTGGCTGCGAGCTTTCCTGTGACGATTTCATGTACGAACTGTTCCATATCCAGCTCTTTTGCCCTTGCTGTGATGACGTTGTTCATTATCTGACGGATCGCCTTTACCTGGTTAGCTCTGGCTCTTTTGATGGTGTAGCACGATGGTTTTACCCTTATTGTGTAGCCATCCTTTGTGATTACTGAGACATTGGTCTCCACATTAGAGGTCTGTCTTTTTACAAGAGAGCGCAGATAATCCTGCGTGAGCTGATGACCTTTGAACTTTGTATGGGCAGAATCTCCTCCAACGCTGTCCACTTTAAGCAATAATTTGATATTCTGCTTTGAAAGATCGTTCGTCAGTTCCCCCAGGGTTACTTCAATAACCCTTCCAACGAGTTTTTCTGGCACATCTGCCACTGTTTCTCCGATATTCGCTTTTCCGAACATTTCAGGTGCAACTATGTTGTACCACTGCTTGGCTTTCCAGCCTTCTGCTTTTGTAACTGCCAAATAATTTCCTCCATGATGTTCTTATGCCTGATAATCCGTAAGCTATGATGGTATGATTGTTGGAAAGTATGCCAACGAATACAAACCGCTTGAACAATGGACTAAAGATGACATAAATGGTTACGTCCTTAGATTACAGGAAGAGTATAAAAAGTCTACTGTTGAGCTCAGTTAGCGGCTAAAGAAATTCTTTACATGACTGGTAAGAAAGACATGGATAGCCCCCTAAAATAAGAGTTTAGAATGAGAGAACCATCGATGCTCAGTGATTTCCAGATTGAAATCACCGTAAATCTAAAACAAGAAAGAAGCAAAAGGAAACCATAAATCTAACAAAAATGAAATGGTTCCAGTTGTTGAATAATATATTTCCTCACAGAATTGCACTGCTGGTGAGAAACACACATAACAAAAAACGTTATCAAGCTCTGTATCTTTCAAGTACGGAGTATAGTGACTGCAAACGATAGAGTTCTCATGCTCGGATAGGCGATGGGGATCCAGAACAACCTCTTCAAAGCTGAAAATCAGGCGCATACCTTGGAAAGATTATTATAAAAACCTTCAATTAAATAACCACATCTTAACAATAAATGTAATGATCGGAAATAATGAAAGGGAGAAATTGAATTGACCAATAGGTATAATTATGAAGATTTTTTTAAAAAAATTTCCTGAAAAGGTTTCAACAATTTCTCCAGAAATTCCTGATAAAATGATACCTATTCCAACAGAAATAAGCCATTCAGTTATCATTGAAACTACATTCTGTGACAATCCAAATAATGCTCCTAATATTGCTACTGCAACAATTATCCAAATCACAACTTTAAATTTTTCTATATGATCCACATTTGAAGAATAAACTCTTTGTATTTATATAAGTTTTGTTTATGATTCTGTGCTTCTGATGTTTCACTTAAAACTCATTGTGTGATGATATTGGTTTTAAGCAGCAAACTTCGAAAATTACCAAGGAATAGCTCAATAGCTTTATTTATATAGAGGTAATTCAAATAATATAGGTTTATGGTGAATGCTAATTTCACATTAGTCATTTCAATCATCTTAATTATAATTTTTACTTCTGGATGCACTTCCGAACAGTCCCCTTACTTTACTGCTGATGAAATTAAGAAAATCTTGGAGAATAATTCAACAGTTCAAATTAATGCAACTTATTGGTCAGAGGATGACGTTGTTAAAAACATAAAAGAAATAAACGAACAGTGCAATAACCCAATGGTCGCTGCGCCCATGTATATGGCTACAGTAAATGCAAATGGGGAGATAATTACTCTCTGGATTGACACTTCTGATAAAAAATTATTGTGCAAGACCAATAAAATTTTAAAAATAAAATCAAAAGATGTCGATATGAAAATATCTTTGCAACAAGTATTTACAGAACTTACAGCAAATAATACAATAACGGAAGTACATATTTTCCATGAAGGCGGAGCAGAATTAGAACTCGATAAAACTAACCTCGAAATTAAAGAGGATAACCTTATTTATAATTTTATCCCAGCAAGCCTCAATAACCAAACTTTCAAAAAAGGAGATATCCTAACACTTCGTGGTTTTAGCCTTTATCTAAATGAGAACAAAATTAGAGAAGCCATAAATAATTGCATACAGCAGGACATACAGCAGCAACCGTGTGCAGATTCAAGCCATGTTACATTTTTAAGTTCAGGTTCAGATGACGTAACCTATGTGATTTTTAAATCAAGCAATGGCGACGAAATAGCTGAAGCAGCATTTCCAGAAAAAAAATTATATATTGAAATAACTAAAAATAGTCTATCATACAGCACTGGAGAAGTAATTTTAACTTCAGCGACTTTTAGGATAGAAGAAAAAATTATTAGTTATAATATTGGTGGTGAAAACACTGATGCTTTTGGGCATAAATATAATTTATTAAATCTAACTTTTGAAAATAATAAAAACGTTTCACTTTTAGTTAATCTTAGTGATTTGGAAAAATTGAAAATGGTAGCGAACCTTGAAGTTAATAAGACTTATAAAATCAGTTATTTTGCGGATAGTCATAAGTTGATTAATATTAGTGAAGAGTAATATTGTTAATTAAAGATAAATGATAAATGAACCTGTTTGAGCTTGAAGAAAATCAACATGGGATACAAAAGTGTGTTTGTAAGGGAGTAATATGAAATGCTGATAAAGGGATAAAATGAAGCAAAGAGAACTGAAACTTTATTTAGAGAACTCAGTAATAAACATGTATTTTCAAGATGATGCGCCTTATTTAAGGAATTTGACCCAACAGTTTTGGGAAGAAATCCTACCTCAGTTTACGGTTTACGTTTCAGATGTTGTCCTTGATGAAATCAGGGCAACAGCAGAACTGAATTTGCGAAGAGAACTGGAAAACTTAATAAAAGACTTTGAGGTTCTGGAAATAACAGAAGATGTTGTCAAATTGTCAGATGCTTATTTATCTCACAGACGCTTACCGCGCGGGGATGCTCTTCATCTAGCCTCAGCAAGTATTGGAGAGATGGATTTTCTTGTCACATGGAATCTTCGGCATCTTTATAAACATGGCACACAAGAAATGATACGTGAGGTGAATGCGAGGTTAAGGATTCCAGTTCCAACAATTGTAACCCCTGATGACTTCTTAGGAGAAGAAGAGGTATAAAATATGCAATTACAAGAAGTTAACGAAGATATAAAAGAAAAAATAAGGAAGAAAGTGCAAAGAGAGTTCCCAAAATGTAAGAGTTTGCAAGATATTCATTACTACCGCTACATTAAAGAAATTGAATGGCAAAAAATGTCTCCTGCTGAGATTGTAAAAGATATAAAAAGGGGTGCCAGCGAAATCAAAAAGGAGATGAAAGCGCCTATACCGGCATGAAAATGCCAATCATATAAAGCACCGCGCCTATTCTCCCGGTGCCTTGTGTCTATTTTTAAAGATGCGGCAACTTCTGATTTCTCAATGATTTTTGCGCCTGAAAAGATACATTAGAAAGCCAATGAACCGATTAATACGCTAAAACCATGAGCTTCCGCGCCGGGATGCCCCGTTTTTTCAAAACGAGGTCGGTTACTTGAATAGAAGACGCCATAATTTTGCAGTCGCTCTCTCTGCATCCAGACGATTTCGAAACGCAACCCGCGGAATTAACGGCGCCTCCACCACCATACCACCATCATCACCACAAGCGCCGCAATCGCATGAACGAACGGCGCCTCCTTTGGCGCGGGGGCGCCGGGTGTGATGCCTGAGGTATGGGCTGGAGTGGAGCTGGAGCCAGGATACTGCTCATCAAGGATGTGGGGATTGGCTATGGTGAATTCAATCATTTTGTTATCTTTTGTTTTCATATTGAAAAATTGAACAAAAACATTTATTGGTGCATTTCCATTTTTCCAGGCTCCATTGGGAGCAATAGTCCAAGTATATGTCTGGGACCATCCATTCGTTATATCATAATTATTAATGGATTCCCCGATTTTACTCGGTCCTTCGATAACATAATACGGTTCTGTAACCAGGGGGTTAGTTAATTTTACGAAAACATGCCCGCTAATGTTTGAATTTATCATAACCTTAATAATAGCAGGTTCGCCGATTTTCAATTTAACATTTTTAACTGTTGCTTCTTGCCCATTAAACCAACCATTTGCATAACCATATTCATTTCCTATCGATTCTGCATATACAGAAGTTATTGATGCAATCAATATGAACAATGTAATAATAATCTTCATTTTTTCACTTCCATAAGAATTATTTTAGAATTTCATCAAAATATGGTGACTTTTCATCCCATCCTCCTTCTTTATCACCTATGGTCTTTCCGGCTGGCACCAATATGAAAGTTCCAGTTGTGAAACTGAATTTAATAGGCAGATTATCACCAATTTTTCTATAATCATCTAGCGAATCTAAAACAGTTTCCTCTCTTCTCACATATACCTGTGCATCATGCCCGAATATAGCATTCGGGTGCACCTCATTATCCATATCAAATACCTCGAATTTATTAAATTTCCCCTGCACCTCGATCTTCCACATATTCATCTGCGCGATCCACGGATCCATTGTTGGAAGAATCGGAAGTCCATCCGGTCCGAAAATATTGATATTCCTGACTCCAAGCGTGATCAATTCCTTATTTGATTCCGGAGCATCCATAAACAAATAATTCGGCTCCTGATTGATCGCAAGCGTCACGCTCTCGTTCCATGCCTGAAGATCCTCAGGAGGATATGCATTCCCGTTCTCATCCACATGATATGCAGTCATCTTCAAACCAAGAGGCAGATACATCCTATCTGATAAAAACTTTGTGGCATCCCTGTTCGCTC